>NZ_DAIRTR010000064.1:0-17219 GCF_036803785.1 Pelomicrobium sp.
GGTCCATGGGCGCCGGCGCGACGAGGTGGAGTGCCAGGTAGAAGCCATCGCCCAGCTGCTGGGGGACGCCTGCCGCGGGCACGAGGTGCTCTATAGCGTGCGCATTCTGAAGAAGACGGGGCTGCGCTTTTGAAACGCAGGGTTTGATCTGGATCAGCATCGGGCCGGCCGCCTGCGCTTACCCTTCACCGTAAGGAACGCTTCCCGAGACACCCATGTTCCGCCTGACCCATTACCTGCGGGAAATCCGCCAGCCGACCCCCCCTTCTCCGCCCGCCTCGCCTGCGGGTCCGGTGGTGATCTGGAACCTGGTGCGGCGATGCAACCTTGCCTGCCGCCATTGCTACTCCATCTCCGCGGACCGGGATTTTCCCGGGGAGCTCTCCACCGCCGAGGTGTACCGAGTGATGGACGACCTCAAGGCCTTCGGCGTGCCAGTGCTCATCCTCTCGGGCGGCGAGCCCCTGCTGCGGCCCGATCTCTTCGACATCGGCCGACGAGCCAAGGCGCTCGGCTTCTACGTGGGCCTATCCAGCAATGGCACCCTGATTGACCAAAAATCGATCGATGCCCTGCAGGCGGTGGGTTTCGACTACGTGGGCATCAGCTTGGACGGCATGCGCGAGACCCACGACCGGTTCCGACGCATGCCGGGCGCCTTCGACCGGTCCCTTGCCGCCTTGCGCCTGTGCCGCGATCGGGGACTCAAGGTGGGCATGCGCTTTACCCTCACCCAGGATAACGCCGCCGAACTGCCGGCGCTGCTGCGGCTCATGGAAGAGGAAGGCATTCCCAAGTTCTATCTCTCCCATCTCAATTACGCAGGACGGGGCAACGTGAACCGGGCGGGGGATGCCCGCCTGGAGACCACCCGCTGGGCCATGGACCTGCTGCTCGCCACTGCCTGGCAGCATCTGGAACGGGGGCTGGCAAGCGAGTTCGTAACCGGCAACAACGATGCCGACGGCGTCTACCTGCTGCTCTGGACCCGGCGTCGGTTTCCCGCGCGGGAAGCCCATCTACGGGCCAAGTTGACCCAATGGGGCGGCAATGCTTCGGGGCTGCATATCGCCAACATCGACAACCTGGGCAACGTGCACCCGGACACCTTCTGGTGGGACTATTCCCTGGGCAACGTGCGGGAGCGGCCCTTCTCCCAGATCTGGCAAGACCTCTCAGATCCCCTGATGGCAGGGCTCAAGCGCCGCCCGCGCCCCGTGAAAGGGCGCTGCGGCGCCTGCCCCTATCTGGACGTGTGCGGAGGCAATACCCGCGTGCGCGCCTGGCAGCTCACCGGCGATCCCTGGCAGGAAGATCCAGCCTGCTATCTCACGGACGAAGAGATCGGGCTCCAGGCCGGCGGCGAACGGCTCCAGGTCACGGCCTACTCCCGGGCCACCCGCCGGCAAGGGCTGCGCTGAGCCGCTTTCTCCATCCAGGAGTCCGAGCACCGTCATTTCTTATGCACCGAGCCCCTGCCCTCGCTTTCGCCACCTTGGTGCTTTCCTGGCTCTGCGCGGCCCCGTCCCAGAGCGCGCAAGACGATAGCGCCGAGCTCTACCGGCGGCACTGCGCCGCTTGCCACGGGGCTGAGCGCCTGGGAGGCAAGGGGCCGGCGCTGCTGCCGGAAAACCTCTCCCGTCTGCCAAAAGGGGAGGCCGAGCGAGTCATCGCCCAGGGACGCGCAGCGACCCACATGCCGGGTTTCGCCGGCACCCTCACTGCGCTAGAAATCGCGCGTCTTGCCGACTACGTGTACGCACCGCCCCGCGTGCAGCCCGTGTGGGGTGAGAACGAAATCGACGCCTCTCGGATCGTCCACCGCCCGCCGCAGAGCCTTCCCCCGGCACCGGTCCACCGGGCCGATCCCCTGAATCTGTTTGTGGTGGTGGAAACAGGAGACCACCACGCCACTATCCTGGACGGCGACCGCTTCGAGCCGATCGTCCGCTTTTCCACCCGCTTCGCCCTGCACGGCGGCCCCAAGTTCTCCCCTGACGGCCGCTTCGTCTACTTTGCCTCCCGGGATGGCTGGATTTCCAAGTACGACCTCTACGGTCTTAGCTGGGTGGCCGAAGTCCGCGCCGGGATCAACACCCGCAACCTGGCTCTGTCCAGCGACGGGCGCTACGTCATGGTGGCGAACTACCTACCCCATACCCTGGTGGTCCTGGACGCGCAGGACCTGCGCCTGCTCAAGGTAATCCCGGTACAAGACGGCAAGGGAAGAAGCTCCCGCGTCTCTGCCGTCTACGACGCCGCGCCCCGCAGGAGCTTCGTTGCCGCCCTGAAGGACCTCAAGCAGATCTGGGAAATTCCCTATGCCGAAAACACCGCTGCAGTCTATCGCGGTCTGGTGCACGACTACCGCATGGGCGAAGCGCTCGCCGAACAGGAGCCCTTCCCGGTACGAGTCACCGAGCTGGACGATTACCTGGACGATTTCTTCTTCGATCCGAGCTATGCATATGTCATTGGCGCTTCGCGGGACGGCTCGAGGGCCCAGGTGGTTAACCTGGACGTGCGGCGCAAGATCGCGGACCTGGACTTGCCGGGGCTGCCCCATCTCGGCTCCGGCATCGCCTGGACTCGGGCCGGCCGGCCGGTGCTCGCCACCCCCAATCTCAAACAGGCACTGGTGAGTGTCATTGACATGGGGAGCTGGAAGGTTGTCAAGCAGATCGAGACCCTGGGCCCGGGGTTCTTCCTGCGCAGTCACGAAGGGACACGCTACGCCTGGGTAGATGTGTTCTTCGGGCCGCACCGGGACGCGCTGCACGTAATCGACAAGGAAAGCCTGGAGATCGTCGCCACCCTGCGACCCGCGCCCGGCAAGACGGCCGCCCACGTGGAGTTCACCCGAGACGGAGGCTACGCTCTGGTGAGTGTGTGGGAAAACGACGGCGCCTTGGTGGTGTACGACGCCGAGCGTCTGCAAGAGGTCAAGCGCCTCCCGATGAACAAGCCTTCTGGGAAGTACAACGTCTACAACAAGATCACCCGCTCAACGGGAACTTCCCATTGACGGCGCCCGGCTCGACCTTTTCCTCACCATCAGGTAAGCCCGTCTATCGGTGGCTCGCGTTGTTCGCTGCGCTTCGGCTTGCGCTCAGGCTAGGAAACGGGGCCTTGCGTCGCAGGGCTACGCTTTGGCTGGAGGTGGCGCCCCGGCAAGCCACTGAATGACGGCATAGGGCGCATTGCGCTTCGCTTCACCCGCCCCGCGAAGCTACCGGTCATAGGCGCGCAGCTTCTCCACCTCCTTGATAGTGATAGTGCGGCCCTCCACCTCGATCAGCCCGGCCGCGGCGAGATCGTGGAGGATGCGGGAGAAGTGCTCCGGCGTGAGGTTCAGGCGAGAAGCAATGATCCCCTTGCTCGCTGGCAAGGTGACTTGAAAAGGACCCGCCACGGGCTGCGCCTGCTCGTCCCGCAGCAGATAGCCGATGACCCGCTGGGTACCGGAGCGCAGGGAGTAGGCCTCCACGTCCCGCACCAGCTTGTGCAGGCGCCAGCTCAAGCCCGCCAGCATCCTGCGGGCGAAGGCCGGATGTCGCTCCAGCTCTTCGAAGATCGCCGCCTTCGATACATGCAAAAGCAGGGAGTCGGCCAGCGCCTGGGCCGAAACGATGTAGGGCTTGTCCATGAACATCAGCGCCTCGCCGAAGGTCTCGCCGGGCCCGATGATGTCCACCACTTTTTCGTCGCCTTGGGAAGAAATGAACGAGAGTTTCACTTGCCCGTACACCAGGGCATGGATGCCGGTGCAGGGATCGCCCCGCTTAAAGAGCGTCTCTCCCCGCAGGACGCGGACCTGCTGGGTAGACTGGGCGACGCGCTCGATTTCTTGCGGCTCCAGCTCGCGGAATAAGGGCAGGTTCGTCAGAAAAGCGCGGGTATCCAGGGGCTTCACGACGCGATAGATCGGCTGATTGGGCTGCGCTGATTATGTCCCAAGGCAAAGGGGGGCAAAACCCCTGCCTAAAGCACAAGGACTGGTTTCGAGCCCCCGCTGGTCCCTTCCTGGCCGGCGGGTGCGTTGCGCTCTTTCTTCGCCTTTACGCTGCGCCGGCACCACCCGTGTGCCCCACGGTTTCGTGAGGTCGTTTCCAGAAGAAACGCCTTCACCCCCCTCCTCCTTTGGCCGGGCCGCGCGCGTTTAAAAATCATAGACCTAGGTTGCCCTCGACACCAGGCACGGCCTATGCTTCGGCGACGTTTAACCACACTGCTAGTGTGGTCATTGAGTCCCGTTCTCATTCCATTCAGAGGAGGCAACCATGGCACGAACCACTTCAGAGTGGCTGAAGCGACCCAAGCTTCCCCCTACCCACTACGTGGATCCCATCATCTATTCGAGCGAGGAGATCTTCGAAGAAGAGAAGGAAAAGATCTTCAAGAAGGTGTGGCATCTCGCGTGCCACGAAAGCGAACTGCCGAATCCCTACGACTACCGCACGTACCGTCATCCAGGCGGGACTCCGCTCGTGATCGTGCGAGGCGAGGACGGCAAGGTGCGCACCTTCTACAACATCTGCCCCCATCGGGGAAACCTGATCGTCTACGAGCCATCGGGCAGCTCCAAGTACTTGACCTGCATCTTCCACCAGTGGGCATTCAATGGTCATGGAGATTGCGTTGACATTCCTCGGGAGAAAGACGGCTATCAGGACCGGCTGTGCAAGGCGGACGTGGCGCTCAAGGAGGTGCGCACTGAGGTCGCTTACGGCGGCTTCGTATGGGTCAACCTGGACGACAACTGCGAACCTCTGTCCAGCTACATCGGCGAAGCCCTGGACTACATGCTGCCGGAGCTCACCGCGGAACCGATGGAGACCTTCTGGTATTACCAGGCAACGCTCAACACCAACTACAAGCTGATCCACGACACCAACAGCGAGTTCTATCACGATTACCTGCACATCTATAACCGCATCACGGGCATGCTGGATCCCAAGTCCGGCTACTTCCAGCGCAAGTACACCGCTTATCCCAACGGGCACGCCACGGTGGGCTCCATGAACGTGAACTACGGGGCCTATGCCGGCAGCGGGCATTCCACAGACCTGGGATGGCCCCATCTGCCGCCGAAAGGGTGGAAGCTCGTCGACCTGTTTCCGGCGATCACCCTCAACCTGCGCACCTCGGTGCTGCGCATCGACAGCTACATTCCCCTCGCGCCCAACAAGGTGCTGCTGGAGTTCCGTGCTCTGGGCCTGAAGCGGGACACGCCGGAAGAGCGCCAGCAGCGGGAACGGGACGCCGCCACCATCTGGGGCCCCTTCGGTCGCAATCTGCACGAAGACCTGCTCGCCTCTTCCGGTCAAGGCATCGCCATGGCCAGGGATTCCCAGCCCATGTATGTGCTGCAGGCCCGCGAAGAAAACGCCACCATTCACGACGAGATCGGCATGCGTCACTACATTGCCGAGTGGGGGCGGCGTATGGGTCGCAGCCCTGCCCTGCCGATGCTCAAGGACGAAGCAGCCGCCCGGGTGGCTTGAAGTCCCGTACGCCATTGGAATCAAGGAGGCTCATCATGACCGTGGAACGCTCTCGTATCGAGGAGTTTATCTACACCACCTGCATGCTCATGGACGAGCGGGATTTCTCTGGGTTCATGGCCTTGTGTGATCCCGAGTTCCGCTACCGGCTTTCCGCCTACAGCCCAGAGATCCACAAGGAGATGACTTGGCTCGACCGTGACCGCAAGGAATTCGAGGAATTCCTGCTCAAGATGCTGCCCAAGCACAACAGCGACCGTTCGCCCCTCACTCGCAACGCCATCGTCTACAAGGTGGAAATGAACGGCAGCACCGCCAAAGTCACATCGGCCCTCCAGATCTTCAAGACCCAGCTGGACGGCGGCGCGACTAGCCTGTTCGCGGTAGGCAAATATGTGGATACGGTAGCCGTGGAAGGCGACGAGCTGCGGCTCAAGGAGCGATGGGTGAAGCTAGACACGCGGGACTTGGGTTGGGGCTACCACGTCCCGTTTTGATTCACGAGCCGGCCGACCCGTCAGTCCTTGATCGTGCTCGCCCTGACCACTCGGATTCGAGCGGGCCGGCTGGGCCTGCTGGATTTCCTTGCCCGCCTGACTTGTACACGGGTAGCGCAAGGCGCCAGCAGGCAGCCCGATTGCGGCGCTACCCATCCCGCAATCACCGGTTCACCGGCATCTCCACCTGTTAACTGCTCCTAGGGCGCGGACCGGGGGGATCCGCTGGCTCGGCGCCCGGGGATCCCCGTGAATCAATCCACGCCACGATGCCGTATTACCCCCGCCGGTTTTTGTCAGCGCGAGCGCTGCGCGCTGCGGCGGCCACCCCGAATTCACAGGCGCCCCGGACACTCCTCGGCCTACCGGGGATCGGCGTCATCCCGTGCCGCGACGAAGCTTAATCCAGATCAAAGAAAACGGCCCGCCCTTCCGTCTAACCTACCCGACACCACAAAAAGATGTGTATCTTCCCAGTCAGACCACTATATTTTGTGGACTGGGAGGAAGAAGGCGCATTAGACCGAATCCAAACTCACTGGTGGATCGCCAAGACAGGTCATGACTACCCCGGAAGAAAGCCACCAATTCCTGCAAGCGGTGCCTCCACCGCACAGCGTGATCAAGCGCGACGGCCGGATCGCGCCCTTCGACATCGCCAAGATCCGGTCAGCCATCGCCCGTGCCGGAGAGGCCACGGGTGAGATCGATCGGACAGACGCTGAGCGGCTCGCCGCCCAGGTGGTTAAAGTCCTCTCCTACAAGTATCCGCAGCAGTCGCCCCAGATCGAGGCCATCCAGGACGTGGTGGAACAAGTTCTCCTCACCAACGATTATCTTAAGACCGCTCGGACCTACATCATCTACCGGGAAAGCCACCGGCGGCTTCGCCAGGATCGCAAGGCCATGGTGGACGTAGAAGCGTCTATCAACGAGTACCTGAGCCGCCTCGACTGGCGCGTGAGCGCCAACGCCAACCAGGGCTATTCCCTGGGCGGGCTTATCCTCAACGTCTCCGGAAAGGTGACCGCTAACTACTGGCTGAACCACGTCTATCCTCCCAGGATAGGCGAGGCCCACCGCGACGGCGACCTCCATATCCATGATCTTGACATGCTGTCGGGCTACTGTGCGGGCTGGTCGCTGCGCACCCTGCTTCAAGAAGGGCTGAACGGCGTTCCAGGCAAAGTGGAAGCGGGCCCTCCCAAGCATCTGTCGAGCGCGGTGGGTCAGATCGTGAACTTCTTGGGAACGCTCCAGAACGAGTGGGCCGGTGCTCAGGCCTTCTCTTCCTTCGATACCTACCTCGCGCCCTTCGTGCGCGCAGACCACCTGCATTACGAAGAGGTAAAGCAATGCATCCAGGAGCTCATTTACAACTTGAACGTACCGTCCCGCTGGGGCACGCAAACCCCTTTCACCAACCTCACCTTCGACTGGGTTTGCCCCGAAGACTTGCGTGCTCAGGTGCCCATTCTCGGCGGTCGGGAAATGCCCTTCACCTACGGCGAGCTACAGGCCGAGATGGACATGGTGAACCGAGCCTACATCGAGGTCATGATGGCTGGGGACGCCAGGGGGCGGGTCTTCACCTTTCCTATTCCTACCTACAACATCACTCCGGACTTCGACTGGGATTCGCCCAACGCTGCGCTCCTGTTCCAAATGACGGCCAAGTATGGGCTGCCCTATTTCCAGAACTTCGTCAACTCCGACCTCAAGCCGCATATGATCCGTGCCATGTGCTGCCGACTGCAGCTGGATCTGCGGGAGCTATTGAAGCGCGGAAACGGCCTGTTCGGCAGCGCCGAGCAGACTGGCTCGATTGGTGTAGTGACCATCAACTGCGCGCGCCTTGGCTATCTCCACAAGGGCGACGAGGCCCGCCTTTTCCAGAGGCTGGATGAGCTGCTGGAGTTGGCCAGCCAGAGCCTGGAAATCAAGCGCAAGGTGATCCAGCGCCACATGGACGGCGGGCTTTTCCCTTACACCAAGCGCTACCTGGGAACCCTGCGCAACCACTTTTCCACTATAGGCGTGAACGGGGTGAACGAAATGATCCGCAACTTCACCTCCGATGCCTACGACATTACCGACCCTCGAGGGCACGCGTTCGCTTGTCGGCTCCTGGATCACATCCGGCTGCGGATGCTTCAGTTCCAGGACCGGACCGGTCACATGTACAACCTGGAAGCCACCCCCGCAGAAGGGACCACCTACCGCTTCGCCAAAGAGGACAGGAAGCGCTTCGGCGAAACGATCCTCCAAGCGGGGACGCGGGACATGCCTTATTACACCAACTCCACCCAGCTTCCCGTGGGTTTCACCGATGATCCCTTCGAGGCCATGGCGCGACAAGAAGAGCTGCAGAGGAAGTACACTGGCGGTACTGTGCTGCATCTGTACATGAGCGAACGGCTCTCCTCCGCCGAAGCTTGCAAGACGCTGGTGCGCCGCGCCCTCACCCGCTTCTCCCTGCCCTATGTCACCGTGACGCCCACCTTCTCCATCTGCCCGAAGCACGGTTACCTGGCGGGCGAGCATAAGTTCTGCCCGCGCTGCGACGAAGCGCTCATCGCCCGCAAGCGCCGGGCGAACGTTTGATTCTTTGTTGAGCACAAAGGAGTGAAAGCATGGACGATGTCGCGAACGGAAAACGCCCGCAAGTCGCGGAGTCCATTGTCCTCGAGGACTGGGAGCGTCAGCCCTGCGAGGTGTGGACCCGGGTCATGGGCTACCACCGGCCGGTCTCGAGCTTCAACATTGGCAAGAAAGGCGAGCACTACGAGCGCAAGTTCTTTCTCGAAGACCGCATCAAGCTCCCCAGCTGAGCGGCGAACCCGCATCGCGGTGGGCGGGCTCGTCCCGTTCACCGCGACAGACTACCCAGGCAAGCTTGCGGCGGTGGTTTTCTGCCAGGGCTGTCCCTGGCGCTGCCCCTACTGCCACAATCCGCACCTTCTCCCCCCGCGCGGAGAGAACGAAGCAAGCTGGTGGGAAATCGCGGGGTTTCTGGAGCGCCGCAAGGGACTGCTCGACGCCGTGGTATTCAGTGGCGGTGAGCCTACCCTCCACCCCGGTCTGCCCGATGTGGTAAGGGATACGAAAGCTCTGGGTTTCGCCGTGGGGCTGCACACAGCGGGAATCTATCCGGCGAAATTCGAGAGGCTCTTGCCTTGGCTCGATTGGGTAGGGTTCGACGTCAAGGGGCCGTTCGAAGCCTACGAAGCCGTGACCCGGGTTTCGGGAAGCGGCGCCCGGGCGCTCGCCAGCCTGCGCCTGCTGCTCGCGAGCGGCACCGCCCACGAGGTCCGCACCACCGTCCACCCGGCCTTGCTGTCCGAGACCAACCTCCTGAAGCTCGCTCATCGTCTAGCGCGAATGGGCGTGCGCCACTATGCTCTCCAAGCCTTTCGCGCTCAGGGCTGCGCCGATCCGGCGCTCGCCCGCGCTGAAGCAGGATTCTGGCCATCGCCGGCTTTGCTTCAGACGATCGGGCGCCTATTCGACACGTTTGTAGTGCGCGAAGCTTGACGGGGGGACATCCAGACTGAGGAAGACTTGCTCAAATGAAGTGAACGCACGAGGGGGACGGCTGCGTGCCTGGAATTTGCCTGCCGCACGGCCGTGGCCTAAATTTAAATAAGAAGCAGACCGCGGGAGGATGCATGGATCTTCTTGTCGAGCTTGTCGATGTATGGGCCGCCAGCATGCCGGACAGGCCTGGCGCCCTGGCGGCGATGCTTGCCCTCTTGAGCCAGGCGGGCGCAAACCTGCAATTCATCATCTCCCGGCACGCTCCGGAAAAGCCCGGGACCGCGGTGGTATTCGTGACACCCTTGCAAAGCGACAGGGAAATTCGCGCTGCCGCAACCGTGGGATTTAACGTTACCCACTGTCTGCATTCCGTTCGAGCGACAGGCCAGGACCGTCCGGGGATCGCCGCGACGCTCACCCAAAAGCTGGCTGAGGCGGGAATCAACCTTCATGGGTTCTCCGCCCCCGTCATCGGCACCCAGTTCGTCGCTTACGTGGGCGTGGACACGCTGGAGGAGGCGAGGAAGGCGGTGGAAATCCTGAAGAAAGCCTGAGGTGCCATTCGCCACCAGAAGGGCCGCCTCAGCCGAACGCTAACCGATGCGGCGCGGGCAAGCTGCAGGGGCGCGCGTTAAAAGCACTCGTATGTCAATGCAAAGCGGCACCGCGCGGGAAGCGCGGGGCGGCAAGTTTTTGGTGATACTCGCAACCGGCTTATCCATCTCATGGGGAACAAGGTGCAGCGGCTCCTGCCTCATAGCGCCGCTCCTACCATTCGCTGCTTGATTCGCTCGATGGCGCGCGCCGGGTTGAGATGCTTGGGACAGACCTCGGTGCAATTCATGATGCTGCGGCAACGAAACAGGCGATAAGCCTCATTTAGATGATCGAGGCGCTCCTCGGTGGCCCGATCGCGGCTATCCTCGATGAAACGCAACGCCTGGAGCAAGGTGGCAGGGCCGAGGAAGCGGTCTGGGTTCCACCAATAGAATGGACAGAAACCCGAGCAGCAGGCGCATAGGATGCACTCGTATAAGCCCTCCAGGCGGGCACGCTCTGCAGGCGACTGCAGTCGCTCGTACTCGGGCGGAGGCTCTTCGGCAATGACGTAGGGCTTGATGGAGCGGTACTGTTCAAAAAAACGTGTCATGTCCACGACCAGATCCCGGATCACCGAAAAGCCGGGTAAGGGTCGCACTTCTACCGGTTCGCGCAGTCCCGCGAGCGGAGTGATGCACGCGAGACCGTTGCGGCCGTTCACGTTCATCCCGTCGGATCCGCAGACCCCCTCGCGGCAGGAGCGGCGATAGGCCAGGCTGTCATCTTGGGTCGCACGAATTCGCTCCAAAGCATCGAGCAGCATGCGATCCGTGGGCTCCAGCTTGATTTCGTAGCGCTGCATGCGCGGGCGTGGGTCCTTGTCTGGAATAAAACGATAGATCAGGAATTCCACATCAGTCTCCGTACGTCAAATCCCGAGCAAAGATAAGACAATAACTAAGACGATCGCCGCCAGAGCGATTGCCACCAGCGTCAGGGCACTGAGGCGCAGCGAGGCCGGGCGGACGTAATCGAGAATGACGTCGCGTAAGCCGACCCACACGTGCAAGGCGAGTGCAGCGGTGAAGAGCAGACTGAAGAGTCGCATCGGCTCGGTGAGGAGCCATGCTCTCCAGGCGGCGTAGTCCATGGGCTGAGACAAACTCCATCCGATCAATGCGTAAAACAAGAAAATCAGCATGTACACCGCGCTCAAACGTTGCGCCAACCACGCGCCGAGTCCGCTGGAAATCGTCTTCACAACACGGCCCCCAGAACAACCAACGCCAACAGTATGCTTAGCAGATTCACTGACCATGCACTCACCCGAGAAGCCGCGAGGGAGGATCCGAGCCCAATGTCCATTAGCAGATGACGTACCCCCGCCAAAACGTGATGGGCAAGGGCCCACAAGAACAGTACTGCCAAAGCTTTTCCGCAAGTCGAATGCAGGAAGCGGGCAATG
The DNA here is from genome assembly GCF_036803785.1 of Pelomicrobium sp. Taxonomy (NCBI): domain Bacteria; kingdom Pseudomonadati; phylum Pseudomonadota; class Hydrogenophilia; genus Pelomicrobium; species Pelomicrobium sp. The sequence continues at coordinate 11,544 of NZ_DAIRTR010000064.1, forward strand.
GCCTCATACCCGGACGGATCCTCCAAAGAGCGCCGTAGCGCATAAGCCGCTACAGGTAGCCCAAGCGCCAGGAGAACGCCAGAGAGGCGATGGGCGAACGAGCACATCGCCCCGACGGGGTAGCGCAGCCGAAACAGGTATAGAGCACGGGGACGAGGGGTCTGAGACATGACGAGCCTGCCCAATAAGCCAACATTGCTCGAGCGCCCGCGGTCAAAACAAAGTCTTCGGTGGCGGGCGATTGCTGTGAAAACGGGGCTTGCTCATCGGAAGGGGGCCGCCAGGGAGCGTGCCGTGCTCCACGCCAGCCAGAACTTGAAGGCGCAGTAGGACCGAATGAACGCGGGCCGATATTCCCGAGTGCTGGCGTAGTGGCTCTGGTCCAGTACCGCCCGTCGATAGATTCCCATGGTACGGTGCACCCACGCTTGCGCGGAGGCCATTCCATCCCGTTGTACGAGAAATTCGATGCGCTTGCGCTCCGCAGCCAACGGATCCTGCGCGTGCCTCAGCTGTGAACTTTTTTCTGGCTCCATGAGTCCCGCTCACCCCTACCACAAAGGACGCTGGCGCCTGCGAGAAAGCGCAACCGCCCCCTGGCGAAGGCTGGGTCAGTCAGTGGATCTACTGGGGCAGCCACGATCCCCATGCGAGGTCGGGCAACATTGAATTCACTCATGATCGCGACGTCTCACCCATTTCGTGATCAACTTTAACGTAGTGTTACCGCGCCTATCAGCCCAGAGATTCCCAGTCCCGACACGCTCGAGCGCCGGGGAGTCCTGTCGCCGGCCGTCTTCAACACCACGTGCGGCCATTGGCGATGCTGATGCAAGGCAGGGTTAGGCAGCTCGCTCTTACGGGCTCTCTCCGCGATGCGATAGTGCATGCCGCAATAGGGGCATGTGGCTAGCGGCTGGTTCAGCACGTCCAGGAAGACCCTGGGATGCCACGACCAGAAGAGCATCACAGAACTTGGGCAACACGCAGGTAAGTCGCTGGCGGAGAGCTCGATCACGTGATCCAACTTCCATACGCCTCTTGAAGCTGTTCCGTGCGGATCAGTAAGCTCTCGACGTGCCGGAAATTGCGGTCCATTGCCCTGCCGGGATCGCGCATCTGCAGTAGGCCCGGCTGGGCTCCCGAGCAACGAGACGCTGGTTTTCAACTCTGGGCCAGAACGCAATCGCATCCCACCTCCCCGGCGATGTGACGATGAAGCGCGAGATAGCGCTCCGCCACCCGGCTTCCGAAAAGTGGGTCGGCGGCATAAGGAACCCGCGCGTCGATGTCACGCCAGTCCTCGGAATTCAGAACCCGTTCCGTCAGCGGAAACATCTCGGCTTCTTCCATGTCAAGATGCACACGAAAATGCCGGATATACGCACGGGCGGGCTCGAGTAGATGCTCCCGCGGCAGCACTGCACCAGCCACCACCGCATCTAGCATCTCCCGTAAGGCGTGTCCACTGCTGGCGATCGCGCGGTGCTGGCGGTGGAGGTCCCGCGCCAGGCCAGTAGTACCGGGATCGCGGCTGACGATCCGATCCAGGGCCAGGTCTTCTTTCGGATGATGGAACAGGTCCGGATAGTGAGTCATGTAATGAACCACGTCCAGCATGAGGTCATAGTTCGGCTGGCCAGCGTTGCCGAGGGTGTCGACTTGCTCTTCCAGCACGTCGAGAAGCCGCCGGAAATTGCGGTGTTCCTGGGCCCAATGATGGGTTTGGCGAGTCATGGCATGCACCTGCTTTCAAACATCAGTCTGGATTCCGCGATCCACTCCCTCGTGACGATGGAAAGTATAAGCACCGGCTGAGACGTATGGTATGACGTAGATCATGCAATCCACTCGATAGACAGCGCTATGCTGAGGCTCGTAAATCACTGCAGTACTTCCGTCCGTTTCGAATACAGGGCAGATAAGCGCAGACTAGAGGATCGTCCATGACCTATGTTGTGACCGAAGCTTGCATCAAGTGCAAATACACCGACTGCGTGGACGTGTGCCCGGTGGATGCCTTCCGCGAAGGGCCAAATTTTCTGGTCATCGACCCCGACGAATGCATCGACTGTACCTTATGCGTTCCCGAGTGCCCCGTGGCGGCTATCTACGCGGAAGAAGACGTCCCCGCTGACCAGCAGGACTTCATCGCTCTCAACGCAGATCTGTCGAAGCACTGGCCCACAATCGTAGAGAAAAAACAAAGTCCTCCTGACGCAGAGCGCTGGGCTGCCGTGCGCGTGAAAAGAGCGCTGCTCGAGCGCTAACCCAGGTCGCCCCTTGGAGAAGCAGGTTGCGCGCCGCTGGCGATCCGGCGCAGCATGTCCATACGCAGCACTTCCAGTACTGGAGCGCTCCCCCGTATCCAGCCGACCTTTTGCCATCGGCTCATGATCCGGATCACGGTTTCGGTGCGTGCGTTGACTAATTGGCCGATCTGCTCGCGGGTCAGGGCGGGGCGTATGCAGACCTGCCCGCCCTCGGCCGTTCCGAGCCGTTCGGCCAGATAGAGAACTAGGGCCGCTACGCGCCGTGGAACGCTGCCTGCGCTTACAAGCTCGATTTTCCGCCGTAACAGAGCAGCATGGTCGGCGAGGGTTCGGTTTACGGCCGCAAGCAGTGTGGGCTCCGTCTCGAGCGTGCGCAAGAACAAAGCGGACGGAACGAATACCAGCTCAGTCTGATCACAAACCGCCACCGCGTCCGCAGGCGCGAGCTGGCGGTAAAGAAGCGGGATCGCGCACAGAGCGTCTCCCGGTCCGAATAAAGCCACCATGCTCACTTCCCCGGCAGCGCTCACTTGCTGAAGCGCCACCAACCCATCGACGATTCCGATGAAGTGGTGTACGTGCTCGCCTCGCCGCCACACGCACTCTCCAGCGCTTACGCGCCGCAGCTGCGCTGCTGAGGCGAAGGACTTTATGGATGCGAGGCTCAGACCCTGAAGCGGGGCAAGCGCTTGTAAGCAGGAAACGATTCGTGCATCTGCCACTGGCCTCTCCTTCCGGGAGCGCCATCACCGGTGCTGCCCATCGGTGTGCCGGTGTCTACCCGGGATTAAAGCGCAGGTCCTGGACAGGCACAAATTCGCCGTCGGCTGGTTCCGCTCTGCGGCCGGGACCCGGCGCATCCTTCAACCAAATGGCAGCCAACCGTGGCTTCCCGCCACAGCGCCGGCGATGGTGACGAGGCTCGCCGTCAGCAAGATCCAGTGCAGTCCCTGAACTAGCCGAAAGGTGCCCTCCGGGTCGCGCCTTGCGCGCGCGAGAAACCAGCGGTGCAACCACAGGGGCTCCAGCACGAACAGCATGAGGGTGAAAAGCGCCCATACCGCCACCATGGCGTGCATCCACCAGAACTCGGCCGCACCGAACCGGCTCCACGCGCCTAGAGCATGAACCAGGTAAAACCCGCTCAGGCCGGCAATCAAGGTGGTGATCCGGGCTTGGACAGCGAAGCGGCTTTCGATCCGCTCGAAGAACTCCACGCGCTCCTCGGGTCGTCTTAGGCGCCGCACCGCCGGCAGCAGCACGGTGGTCACCATGGCGACGCCGCCAATCCAGAGCACCACCGCGAGAACGTGGAGCACCCGCGCGAAGACGAGGGATTCGACGCTCATCCCGGCCGCCCGTCCACCCGGGGAAGGAAATAGAACGGCACGTACCGCCACGCCCACGCCCCGAAGGAGGCAAGCCACAGCAGGGCCGCGGCCGGCATGAGCCACGGGGCCCCGGGCGCCAGGTCTGCCGCCACCCGCAGCACCGCGCTCGCCAGCACGCCTAGGAAGCAGCCGAACGTGAGCCGGTCTGCCACCAGAGGCCGCCCCGAATGGCCGAGGGAGACGCGGGAGACCATGGCCATCAGCATGGCGGAGAAGTAGCCGATCGCGAGCAGGTGCAGGGGGGCGAGTCCCAGCACCGCGCGCCCGCCCAGCCAGACGAGGCCCTGAAGTACATGCAGGGCGAGGGCCAGAGCCAGCACCGCGAAGGCGATGTGCAGCATGGAAAGGAGCGGCACGGGCAGGCTGCGCCAGCCCCGCCACGCTACCAGCAGGTAGAGGACCACCGCCAGCATGACGCCATCCGGTATCCAGGTCCAGGCGGTGAGCCCCGCGAGCTCCAGCACTCCGTGGACCACCGATCCGGCGGTGAACAGCGGCACGCTCCAAGACGGTCGCACGACGGGATAATCCGGCAGCGCCCGGCTGGAAAAAAAGGGGATCATGCGGTGGCTCACGTTGAAGAACAGGGGCAGCAGGAAGAACCATATCGCCCCGATACGCGCGAGACGGAAAAGAGACACCTCCCCGCTAGCAAGCCAGGCGAGGACGCTGGCGTGCAGGAGGAACCCGACGGCAGTCAAGGTGAGCACGACGAGGGGATAGCGCCGGTCGGGACGCGTCGTGCGGCGCACGAGATCGAACAGCCCGCTCCAGGCGAGCGCCCAGCCGGCCAGGGCGAGCCCTGTCCCCCAACGCAGAAAAGCGACCCCCGCCGTCGCACCGACATAGGTGGCAAGCGCCCCCGCCAGCATCAACCCGGCGGCCGGTACATAGCACGTCCGGGGAATGCGCCCTTCCCCCAGCCAGTTGGGTACGGCGGTCATCAAGAAGCCGAAGATGAAGAAGGGGAATACGCCGTAGAGCATGACATAAGCGTGCAGCCATCCCGGAGGCACGGCCCAGGCGGGGGGAGAAAACCAGCCTACGTAACGCGCGCCCAGTTCCCCCATCCACCAGCCCATAGCGGCGATGAGCTGCACCGCTCCGGCAAAAAACCAGGTGCGGTGGGGCGCGGCGGTGAGATGCAGCACGGCCATGGACGAGGCAACGCATGAAGCCAAGAATTGGTCTCATTCTATCCGCTAACGTCCCATCCCGTCCGCCCCGCGCAACGATCTTTTGATCGAGATCAAAGAAGCGCGAGATTTCGGGGTTTGCGGGCCCGAACCGTATTGCCCTTCCCTAGCCCTTTGGCTAGCCTCTGCCTCCGATGCGATTGCTGCTCATCAACCCCCGCTATCCCGAAAGCTTCTGGAGCTTCCGCTGGGCGGTGGACCGGGTGCTGCCGAAAAAGCGCGCCGTCAATCCGCCCCTGGGACTCGCCACCTTGGCTGCCCTCACCCCGGATCACTGGAAAGTGACCATCGTGGATGAGAACGTGGAGCCGCTGCCCCTCGCGCCCGAAGCGGACTTGATCGGCGTCGCCGGCATGGGAGTGCAGTTCGCCCGGCAGCAGGAGCTGCTCCGCTATTACCGGGCCGCCGGCTACCGCACGGTGGTGGGGGGTAGCTACGCCTCCCTCGTGCCGGAGCGCTACCTGGAGCTCGCGGACACTGTGGTGGCGGGGGAGGCGGAATATATCTGGCCGCGCTTTTGCGCCGAGCTGGAAGCAGGGCGAGCCGAGCGGCTCTACCGCGAGACCGGCGTAGTGGATCTGCGCCACTCGCCCACGCCCCGCTTCGACCTGCTGAAGCTCGACCGTTACACCACCGCCACGCTCCAGATCTCTCGGGGCTGTCCATACCTGTGCGAGTTCTGCGACATCATCGTCATGTTCGGCCGCAAGCCCCGCTACAAGACCTTAGCCCAGGTGGAGCGGGAGCTGGACGCACTGCGTGCCCAAGGGGTGCGCAACCTGTTTTTCGTCGACGATAACCTGATCGGTCATCGAG
>NZ_DAIRTR010000065.1:0-17091 GCF_036803785.1 Pelomicrobium sp.
CCCCTGGAGTGGCGGGTGGGGTGGGAGCACGTGGCAGCCGATGGGTTTCGGCTTCGGCCCACAGGGTCCGTTCGGCTTCTGCTTGGGCCCGGAACAACGCCTCCTGGCGGGCCCGTTCCTCGGCTTGTCGGCGCTCCCGCTCCTCCTCCCGCCGCAGGCGCTCGTCGTCTTCTTGCTGCTTGCGGGCTCGCTCCTGGGCCTCCTGTTCCAGTTCCCGCTCCAGTTGGGCCGCACTGGGCAGCTGCTGGGTGGTCTCGGGATCGAACAGCTTGACGTCCACGCCTTCGATGCCCAAGGCGGCGAGGGTCGCCTCTTCGGCTGTCACGGAAGGAGCGGTCTGGAGCGGGCTGCGCTCGGCATCTCCCGGCAGCGACTTGGGGGCTTGCTCGAGGCGAGGAGGTGGTGCCTCTTCCTGCGCGGTCGTCTCATGAGCGAAGGGCTGCGACGCGTCTTGCGGACGCGCCTCCTCGGAGGACTTGGGTGCCGCTTGCCCGATCGCCTGCGCCTCGGCCGCTTCCGGGGCGGGCCGTTGCGCTTCCTCCTGGGCCTGGTGCGGCGCCCCTTCCCGGGCGAGGCGTTGCACCTCTTCCTGCATCTGGCGTTCTTTGGCCTCTCGCGCTTCGGCCTCTCGCGCGAGGCGCTCCTGCTCCTGGCGCCGCTGCTCCTCTGCTTCCCGGGTCCTGCGCTCCAGTTCCTCCCGCGCGAGCCGCTCGGTCTCCTCTCGGCGGCGGCGTTCTTCCTCTTCCCGGGCCTGCCGCTCTGCCGCCTCCCTTGCCTGCCGTTGTGCTTCCTCCCGCGCAAGCCGCTCGGCCTCGGTTCGGGCGCGGGTCGCGAGATCCGCGAACGCCTCCGCCTCCTCCCTGGCGTGGGCATGGGTACGGCGAAGGGCGTCGAGCCGGCCGGCCACCGTGGCGAGCTCCTGATCCAAGGTGGCGGTCTCGGCTCGGACCCGCTGCAGGGTCTCTCGGAGGGGCTCGGTGTCTCCCTCACTGGCGCCCAGGGCCTCCTCGAGAGCGGCGGCTTGATTCCGTCCCCGCGCGATGGCTTCCTGCAATGGAGGGATCATTGCCTCCAGTCGAGTGACAGCACCATCCAAAGCCTCGGCCCAAGTTCGGGCCTGGGCTTCGGCGGCCTCGGCCGCCTGCACCTGACCTTCGAGGGGCAGGTCCAGGCTTCGGACCTGGGCCGCGAGAACAGAGAGATCCCGCGCGAGCGTCTCGGCCCGCTCCAGGGCTTGAGCCGTCTGCGGACGCTGTTTTTCTAGCCCCTGGCGCACTGCTTCCCAGGTGTTTGCCTCCTGCTGTGCCCGGGCAAGGGCGGCTGCCAGTCGCTCGGCCCGAGCGGCCGCCTCGGCTTCGATCCGGGCCCGAGCCTCTGTCAGGGTATTGCCTTCAGCAAGCGCCTCGGCCTGGGCTCGGGTCAGGGAATCGACCACCCGATCAGCCGTGTCGCGGGCCTCCCGCAAGTCCTCAAGCTGTTCCTCGGTCGCATTCCGCGCCCGGTCGAGCTCCGCTTTTTGCTTCGGGTCGGCGGCCTCCAGCGCTCGCTGCAGAGCGGCGAGGCGGTTCTCGGCGTGCCCGCAGGCCAAGGCCAGGAGCTGGGCCTGAGAGGAGGCCTGCTCGAGGGCGGTCGAGAGGGCCTGGGCCTTGGCCTGGGCAGCGGCGATGGCCTCGGCAAGGGCTTGCAGCTTCGTCTGGGACTTGATGCCCAGGGCTTCGCTCTTGACCTTGTACTCGGCGAGATGCTTGCCGTGGCGATCTGCTTCGGCGCGGGCTTTCGCCAGGGCAGTGGCGATTGGGTCCAGGCGGCGCTGGGTATCGGCCAGCGCCCGGGCTGCAGCGTCTGCCTCGCGGCAGGCTTCGGCGAAGGCTTTGGCACGCCGTTCAGCAGCGAGCCGCGCCTGGCGCGCCGCCTCTTCTCGGGCTTTCGCTTCTGCCTCCAGGCGAGCCCGCCGTTGCGCCTCCTCTCGGGCTCGGGCTGCCGCCTCCTCTCGGGCTCGGGCTGCCGCCTCCTCTCTCGCGCGCCGCTGCGCTTCCTCTTGGGCGCGGCGGTCCGCATCGGCTTCGGCGGATCTGGGTCTGAGCGGGCCCGTGTTGAGAATAATAGTGAAGTCGAGGGACTCGCCCTCGTCTTGCGCCGGCGGAGCGAGCCCGGTCTTGGCCTGCGTGGCCTGGCTGCCACCGCCAGGGACGAACTCCTTGACGTAGCCTTCCTTCTCCAACTTTTCCATTGTCGCGAGCAAGCTCGCGGGACTCACGCCTGCGGCCTCGGCGAGCTGGCGCACCGTCGATTTGCCGTCCACCAGCTTGAGCACCTTCATCAAGTCCCGAGGGAGTCGGCTTGCGCGGCTGGAGAGCTCCATGACCCCCTTGGCGCTCTTGGTGAACACGGTGCTTAGGTTCATGGGAAAGACCGCTACCTCGCAAACGCCCTCAATCGTCCTCGCCAGCCCGCGCGGTGCAGAAACGCAGCAGAGGCGTTTCTTTCTAATTGCACATGTATCTGACTCATTATATGGGGCTTATCCCAGGGCCGAAAGTCGAGCGCTCCCCGCTTTCCACCAAGACGACGAAGGGCGTGCCGGCGGCTTTCCACCGCTCAGCGGCTTCCCGTAGGATGTCGAGCAGGGTCCCGAAGACTTCGGGCGCTCCGCAGGCCAAGCCCTCCGGCCGGGTGACGTGCAGCAGGTATCCCTGCGCAGGAAGCCAGGCAAGATCGTTCACGCATTCTTCGAAGGCGTCCCAGTTGCCGCCGAAGTAAGGGGGACACTGCAGCGCTTGGGCTGCGCGTGAGAGCAGCGCCTCTTTGGTTTGCACCCCAGCCAGATCCAGGGTGCAGACCTGATAGCCTCGCTCGCGGGCGGCGGAGAGCAGCCGAGACAGCGCCGCGGCATCGGCGATTCGATAAACGCCGGAGACGAGGACTCGGTCCAGATCGGCGGGGTTCATTCCCGGATGCGCATGAAGCTGCGATAGTGATCCTCGGTATAGTACGCCTCCCCCCGGGCTCCCATCACGATCCGCCGAGCCCCCCGGTCCCGGGCCCCAGGCGTAGGCACGGTATATTCCCGGTAATAGCCAGGGGGCTTGGGAGGTAGGCGTCCTTCCCGGTTACGGAATTCCGTGCCGTCCTTGGCGTAGGGGAAGGGTCCGCCCTGCCGGATGAGGGCCAGGGTTTCCCGGGCTTCCGGGGGAAGGTCGACGAGGCTTACCTCGGGTGGCCGGGGAGACTCCCACCCTCCATCGCGCTCCGCAGGGAGGATGGCCAGGCCCGCTGCGACGGCCGCCATCAGGAGGGCGGCGGAGAGCAGCCGACTCGCCTTCATGGCACGGGAGGAAGCACAGGGAAAGAGCCGGGCGGGAGCCTCCTCGGGCGCGTGCAGGTCCTGGAAATGTCCAGGAACAGGGATTCGCCCATCGCCCGGGACGCGCTGCTCAGAACCCCACTTTCACCGCGGCGTTGACCACGATCATGAGGTCGCTGGTGTCACCTTTTTCCGGCAGCACGGTGCCGCTGGATACACGCATGCCGCCGTCGACCGTTCGCACCGTCACGCGCCCATAGGGCAGGGCCTGCCGTACCCGTTCCACGTCCAGCTTGTCCCAGTCACAGGGCAGCGCCAGGGTGACTTCCACCTCCATGGCTCGGAAGTCTCCTCCGGGCAACAGGGCCTTGAGCCCGGGCATGGCGTTGCGGCGGATCGCGTCTTCTATTGCCCGTATCGCGGCGGCAGTGACGTCCTGGCCGTGCTGGTCGATGCCCATGCCCAATTCGATGAGATAGACCTGGTTCATCGTCGTTTCGTCCCGCGTCGCGCCGGGGAGTGGCCGTAGCCGATTTCAGGGTTCCACGGTGAGCACAATCTTGCCGATGTGGGCACCGCTTTCCATGAGGGCGTGGGCCTGGGCAGCTTGCTCCAGGGGGAAAGTGGCGTGGATGACCGGTTTGATCTTGCCTGCTTCGATCAGGGGCCAGACCTTCTGCTGGAGTGCCTGGGCGATGGCTGCCTTCACTTCCACGGGGCGAGCGCGCAGGGTGGAGCCGGTGATGGTGAGCCGGCGCAGCATCACCTCGGCGAAGTTGACCGTCGCCTTGGCGCCGCCGAGAAAGGCAATCAGCACGAGCCGCCCATCGTCGGCGAGGGCTTTCAACTCTCGGGGGATGTAATCGCCCCCTACCATGTCCAGGATCACGTCCACGCCGCGCCCACCGGTCTCCTGGTGTACGGCCTGGACGAAGTCCTCGGTCCTGTAATTAATGGCTCGATCCGCCCCCAGCCTGACGCAGGCGGCACATTTTTCGTCGGAGCCGGCGGTCGCGAACACCCGATGGCCAAAGGCCTTGACCATCTGGATGGCGGTGACGCCGATGCCACTCGTGCCTCCTTGGACCAGGAAGCTCTCGCCCGGCCTCAGTTGGCCCCGCTCGAACACATTGTGCCACACGGTGAAGAAGGTCTCGGGAAGGGATGCCGCCTCTACCCAGGTGAGGCCTGCGGGAATGGGCAGGCACTGGACGGCGGGCACCGCCACGTACTCGGCGTAACCGCCACCTGTGAGCAGGGCGCATACGGGATCCCCGACCCGCCACGGGGCCGCGCCCTCACCCAGTTGGACAACGGTGCCCGCCACCTCCAAGCCCGGCAGGTCGGAGGCGCCGGGGGGAGGAGGATATTTGCCTTGGCGCTGGAGCACGTCGGGCCGGTTCACCCCGGCTGCGGCCACCTTGATGAGTACTTCCCCCGCTCGGGGCACCGGTACCGGCCGTGTGGTCAGGGTCAGCCGTTCGGGGGGGCCAGCTTCCTTGATCTCCACCGCCCGCATCGTCGTTGGTATTGCTTCGCTCATAACGTCCTCGATCATTTTCAATACGTTCAAGCTCCGGCGCGAAACGCCCGGATACGGGCTTTGAGGCCCGGCCCGCTTACGGAACGAGCAAGCTCCGCCATATCGGCGTCCCGGCTCTCGATCACCGTCAGGGCGTTGAGCCGGGCTGCGCTCTCCAAGGGCAGGGCCTGGGCTTCCCGCGCTGCCTCGGCGATCAGATCCTCCCACTCGTGTCGTGCGGCGACGCGATTCAGGAATCCCGCACCGACCGCCTCGTCGGCCCCGAAGGTGCGGCTCTCGATCAGAAGCCGCCGCGCCTGCTCTGGTCCGACCCGGTGGGCCAGCCGACGGGTGCCCAGCACCACGCCGAAACGCAGGCCCGGCATGCGGAAGGTGGCTTCGGGGGAAGCGATCCGCTGGTTGCACGCCACCACCAGATCGGCACCGGCGCCGAAGTTGCGGCCATGGGCCAGGGCCAGGCTCTGGAAGGGAGCGTGGTAGAGGGCTTGGAGCAGGGTCTCGATGCGCAGGAAGCGCAGCGCCAAGTCACCCTCACTCTGGCGCTCAAAGTCGCTGAAGTCGAAACCCGCGCAGAAGTGCTCGCCCTTGCCCTCCAGGACCAGGAGCCGAGTGCCGTCGGAGGCCGCGGCCTCCACCGCGGCGATCAGAGCCTCCACCAGGGCAGTGTCCAGGGCGTTCGCCTTGTGGGGCCGGTTGAGGCACAAGCGCGTCAGGCCTTCGGTACGGGAGACGAGGAGCGGTTCGCCCGGGTTCATGCGACGAGGTGGCGGCGGGCCTCCACCGACCGATCCCAAATGTTTGGCAAAGCAGTGTTGGAATAGCCCGAGACGAACGGCTTCACGTCCCCCGTCTCCGGTACGTACACGTGGCGTGCTACCGCACCGATGTTGGCTCCGTAGACATGGATCGACACCGAAGGGCGGTCTGAATGCGCATTCGACACCTGGTGCACATCGCCGATACGGGGGCTCACGAGGTCCACCTGACCCGGCTCGAGCAGGTGTTCATGGGCGAGCGCAAGGGGGCGTCCCGGCCCCTGGAAATCGTACTCCCGACACCGTTCCGCTCCGCGTATCATGCCCACCATGCCCCAGACCGTGTGATCGTGCACCGGCGTCGTCTGGCCGGGGCCCCAAACGAAGGAGACCACGCTGAACCGTTCCAGGGGGTCGCAATGGAGCAGGTATTGCTGGTAGTGATCGGGATGCGGTCGGGCGAACTCCTCCGGCAGCCAGTCGTCATGGGATACGAGGGCCGAGAGGAGCTTCTTTCCCTCTTCCAGGAGGCGGGCTTCGTCGTCGCCAGCGGATTGCACCAATCGGGTCATTTCCTGGACGAATGTGCGAAAGCGAGATGTGTTCATAGGAGATTTCCGGACAGGAGAGGAACAGCGCCGCCGTGGATGGTTTCGCCCTCAGCGGATACTACGATAGGATAACATAGCCGGCGCCGGGCGCCGCCGCAGAATGTTTTCCGATGCCGATCACCCTCATCTACCGCCGCCTGGGGAACAGCGGGCTCAAGGTCTCGCCCTTGTGCCTCGGCACCATGATGTTCGGCGACCGCACCGATGCCGCCGAGGCGGCGCGCATCGTCGCCTCGGCCTATGAGGCGGGGGTGAACTTCATCGACACGGCCGACAACTATGCCAAAGGGGAGTCTGAGCGCCTCATCGGCCGCCTGATCAAGCCCCAGCGCCATCACTGGGTCCTGGCCACCAAGGTGGGGAACAGGGTGGGCAGGGAAATCCATGCCGGCGGGCTATCCCGCAAGTGGCTGGCAGTGGCCCTGGAGGCGAGCCTGACGCGGCTCGGCACGGATTACGTGGACATCTACTACCTGCACCTGGACGATTACGATACGCCCCAGGAGGAAACCCTGGCGGCCCTCGGCGACCTGATCCGCAGCGGCAAGGTGCGGTATTGGGGTGTGTCCAACTTCCGCGCCTACCGTATCGTCTCCCTCTTCCACCTGGCGAAGCAGATGGGCATCGCGCCACCGGTGGTGTGCCAACCCTATTACAACGCCATGAACCGGGTGCCAGAGGTAGAGATTTTGCCAGCCTGCGGCGAGCTGGGCTTGGGGGTCGTGCCCTATAGCCCCCTTGCCCGCGGGGTGCTCACCGGCAAGTACCGGCCGGGGGAGACGCCCGCCGCGGAGACGCGAGCGGGACGCCGCGACGAGCGGATGTTGCAAACCGAATTCCGCCCCGAGTCCCTGGTCCTCGCTCAGGAAATCAAGGCTCGGGCCGAAGCGAAGGGCATGAGCGCCGGCCAATGGGCCCTCAACTGGGTGCTGGCAAACCGCCTGGTTACCTCGGTGCTCGCCGGACCGCGTACGCTAGAGCAGTGGCAGGAATACCTGGGAGCCTTGGAGCATCGGCTGGATGCCGAGGACGAGGCGTTTCTCGATGCGCGGGTGCCTCCGGGACATCCCTCCACGCCAGGATACACCGACCCCAAGTACCCGGTGCGTGGGCGGGTGGTGGAAGCGCCTTGTGCCGGGGCGGGAAATTGAACCTGGACGAGACGCCATGGGTGCGCTGAGACAAGTCTTCGCCACGGTGGGCGCGAAAAGCGCCATCCCTTTCCGAGTGGTGTTCGCCGACGGTACCAGCTACGAGAACCAGGTCAACGACGACCCGGCGTTCGTAGTTGCGTTCAAGACGCGGGCGGCCGAGCGAGCCACGGTCCTTTTTGGCCACGTGGGATTCCTGGAGGCCTACTTCGATCGGGAGATTGAGCTGGAGGGGGACTTAAGGCTCGCCATCCGCGCTGGCATGGAGGGGGGCTTCGACCGCCGCCCGGGCCCCCTGGTGCGGGCGCGCAACCGTTGGCACGAGCTGCGCTACGGCAACCGTACCGTCGAGCAGGCCAAGGCCAACGCCCGCTATCACTACGGCCTGGGGACGGCGTTCTACCGTTTCTGGCTCGATCAACCCTACATGATGTACACCTGCGCCTATTGGAAGGAGGGTACTCGGACCCTGGAGCAGGCTCAGCAGAATAAGTTGGAGCACGTATGCCGCAAGCTGCGGCTCGCTCCCGGCGAGCGGGTGGTCGACATCGGCTGCGGGTGGGGCGGTTTTCTCTTCTACGCTCACGAGCGCTACGGCGTCACCGGCGTCGGTGTCAATACCACCCCCGAGCAGGTGGCAGCCATGCGGGAGGAAATCGCCCGGCGCGGCCTCCAGGGCCAGATCGAGGCGGTGGAGGCGGATTTCCGGCAGGTGCCGGGGACCTACGACAAGGTGTGCTCCATCGGCGTGCTGGAGCACGCGGGGCGAGACCAGCTGGAGGAAGTGGTGCGTGCCCATGCCGATTGCCTGAAGCCTGGCGGGATCGGCGTGCTGCATTTTATCGGCCATGTGGGGCGCTACGAAACCGAATACTGGATTCGCGCCCATATCTTTCCCGGCGGTTGGATCCCGGCTCTGTCCGAGACCATCGAGGCCATGGAACGCGCCGGGCTCGAAGTCCTGGACGTGGAGAATCTGCGGCGCCATTACGCCCTCACCCTGGATGCCTGGGCCGAGCGCTTCGACGCCCACTGGGCGCAGATCCATGCCCTCGATCCGCAGAAGTTCGACGAGCGCTTCCGCCGCAAATGGCGTGTCTATCTCTATTCCTGCGCGGAAATGTTCCGCTCACCCCACGGGTACACCCATCTCTTCCAGATCGTGTACTCCAAGGGCAACACCACGACCTATCCCATGAGCCGGGCGTTCCTGTACCGGGGCGAGACGAGCCCATGAGCGGCACGACCCACGCGGCCAAGGTGCAGCGGCTGCAGGCGCTGATGGCGGCTCGACAAGGGCCTGTCGGTCTTGCCAAGGGCACATCCAACCTATTTCGCGACCGACGGGAGCAAGCCAAGTTGCGCTTGGACGTGGGAGACTTCGACACCGTGCTGCGGGTGGATCCGGCGGCCGGATTGATCGAGGCCGAGGGCATGGTGACCTACGAGCGGCTGACCGATGCGGCCCTCGCCTGCGGCCTGATGCCCGCCGTGGTCCCCCAGTTGAAATCCATCACCCTGGGGGGCGCCGTGGCAGGTGTTGCCATCGAGGCGAGCGCCTTTCTCTACGGGTTGGTGCACGAGACGGTGGAGGAGTTGGAAGTCCTGACTGGGGACGGACGCGTGCTCATCGCTCGCCGGGACAACGAGCACCGAGACCTGTTCTACGGCTTCCCCAATTCCTACGGCACCCTGGGCTATGCCTTGCGGCTCAAGGTGAAAGCAGTACCGGTCAAGGCCTACGTGCGCCTCGAGCATCGTCGCTTCAGCGACGCCCGCCGTTTCTTCCAGGCGCTTGAGGAGGAGTGCCGCGGCGATGCGGATTTCATCGACGGCGTGGTCTTTGGGCGCGAGGAGCTGGTTCTCACCCTGGGCCGCTTCGTGGACCAGGCACCGTACACGAGCGACTACCGCTTCGAGCACATCTACTATCGCTCGCTGCGCAGCCGGCCGGAGGACTATCTCACGGTACGGGACTACTTGTGGCGCTGGGACACCGATTGGTTCTGGTGCTCGAAGAACGTGGGAGCCCAAAACCCGCTGCTGCGGCGCTTTGTCTTCGGACCGTCCCGGCTCAACTCGGTCACTTATACCCGCATCATGCGCTGGAATGCCCGCTGGGGGTTCACCCGCGCCCTGAATCGGGTGATGGGATGGCACACCGAGTCGGTGATCCAGGACGTGGACATTCCGCTGCCACGCTGCGACGAGTTCCTGGACTTTTTCCTGGCGCAGATCGGCATCCTGCCCATCTGGGTCTGCCCCATCCGCGTGCACGCCGGGGATTACGCCCTCTACCCTATGCGTCCCGGTGAGCTTTACGTGAACTTCGGCTTCTGGGACGTGGTGAGGCGTCGCGAATCCTTCCCTGCCGGATACCACAACCGTCTCATCGAAAGGAAGGTCCAGGCCCTGGGCGGAATCAAATCCCTCTATTCCGAGTCTTATTTCACCGAGGACGAGTTCTGGCGGATCTACGGGGGAGAGGCCTACCGCCAGTTGAAGGCCCGATACGACCCGCAAGGGGCGTTCCCCGATCTGTACCAGAAGTGCGTCCTGGGACGTTGATAGCCGTTGCTTCCCGTCGCCGTAAAGGAGGAATGCGTCATGAAGCGTACAAGGGTTGCGGGTCTCGGAATCCTCGCTCTAGGGCTTGCCGCGGTGTCCGCCACGGCCGAGGAGCTTGCGCTTCCCCCGGAAAGAACCCAAGGGCCCGTGACCTATCTCACCGGGGGCGTGGGCAAGGAGGAGTCCGACGCCATCAAGAGGGTCCAGGGCCGCTACCCCTTGAGCTTGCTCTTCGTCGAGCGGGGGGGCCCGAACACCTGGCACTACCTGGCCAACGTGCGGGTGACCCTCCGGGATGCCACGGGCAAGAGTCTGCTGGAGACCACGGCCGACGGGCCTTTCCTGCTCGCCAAGCTGCCGGAGGGCCGCTACACCGTGGTCGCGGAAATATACGGTAAGTCCATCACCCGGCAGGCCGATCTCACGCAGGGCAAGCGGGCCCAACTCGTGTTCGAGTGGACCCCATAGCGTTTTTGCGTCGTCATGGCCAGGAGCGGCGTGCCCCGGCTTCGGGAGGCTGGGGAAGGAACGCTTGCGCTGCCCGACCGTCTAATGATTGTTTCTTGCGGGAGGCGTGGGGATGGATACCGAGCTCAAGCAGCGCGCCGAACGCATTCTTGCTAGCCTCAACGCCGTGGCGCGACCGGACGGGGCGCTGGCCCACGCCCTGGCGCGGAACGCGAGTCTTGCCGTGATCGCCGACCACGCCCGGGAAGAGGGCTTCGGGGCTCAGGCCGAGGCGCTGGAACAGATCGCCGCTGCCCTGGTCAAGGAAAGCGCCGGCTAGGGCCTACTCGAACCGATTGGTGAGGGTACCGATCCCTTCGATCGCCACCTCTACGGTGTTGCCCGGCTTCATGGAGCCCACGCCCACCGAGGTGCCGCAGGCGATCACGTCCCCTGGCTCCAGGGTCATGTCTCGGGAAATGAGGGCCACCAGCCGGTACGGCCCGAAGATCATGTCGGACACGGGGTAGTTCTGCCGCTCCTCCCCGTCGAGGAGCGTGCGCACCGTGAGCCGATAGGGGTCGAGGTCGGTGGCGATTACCGGTCCGAACGGACCGAAGGTATCGTAGCCCTTGGCCCGCACCCACTGGGGGAAGGTGGGGTCTTTCTGGATGATCTCTGCCGCGGTGACGTCGTTCACGCAGGTATAGCCGAAGATGTAGCGGGGCGCCTCTTCCTCGCTACAGCCGCTCACCCGCTTCCCTATCACGATTCCCAGCTCCCCTTCGAACACCACCTTGCCCCCATATGTCCGGGGCGAGCGGATGGTCTCGCCGGGGGCAAGGAACGAGTTGTTGGCCTTGAGCAGGTAGAGGGGTTCGGGCGGCTCCGGCACCTTGAGCTTGGCCGCGAGGGCGTGGAAGTTGTTCCATAGGGCCACCATCTTGCCCGGCACGCAGGGAGGCAGGAGCTTGACTGCCGCCAGAGACAGGCGCCTCCCCGTGGGCCGGGATGAGGCGAAGAGATCGCCCTCGTGCTCGGCAATGGTGTCTCCTTCCAGCGTCCCGAACCCGATGTGGCCGTCGGCCTGATAGCGTACCCAATGGCTCATTGAAATCCTCTCCTGCGGCGGGAATGCAATGATGGGGCGCAGGGCCGCACGTACCCTGCATTCCGCGATGTGAATAGACGTATCGCGATCCGAAGCAAGCATACCGCGGATCGGCGCGCGCTGGAATAGCCGTGGAGATTCCGGCTACGGACGGGATCGGGAAAGATGCGCTGCCTCGCCCCAACCGCCACCCAAGGCTTTTACCAGGTCGGCGACCGCTACCCGCTGATCCCGCAACGCGTCGATGCGGCTCAATTCCGCCGCAAGAAGGTTGCGTTCGGCGTCGAGCACCTCCAGCTGGCTGGAGAGCCCTTGGGCGTAGCGCACCCGAGCGAGCCGCAGGGTCTCAGCCAGGGCTTGCGTGCGGTGGCCTTCCGCCTCAAAGATCTCCCGGGAGCGGGTCTGGCGAGCGAGGGCCTCCCGCACCTCGGCAAAGGCTTGCTGGATCGCTTTGCGGTATTGGGCGACAGCCTGGCGCTGGCGGGCCTCGGCCGCCTCCACCTCGGCGGAGAGGCGCCCGCCTTGGAAGATGGGCTGGGCGAGGCCCGCCGCCACCTGCCAGATGCCCGCTCCTGCAGTAAAGAGATCCGACAGGGAGGCGCTCTCGGAGCCGAGAAAACCCGTCAGGGCGATGCGCGGAAAGAGGGCCGCCCGTGCCGCGCCGATCTCGGCGTGGGCGGCGATCAGTGATTGTTCCGCCTCCACCAGGTCGGGACGCCGCAGCAGGAGGTCGGAAGGCAGACCTTCCGGCACCACCACGGCGGATGGGGCGTCCCGATGGGTTTCCCGCGCCAGCTCTTGCTCGAGGATAGCCCGGGGGCTGCGGCCCAGGAGCACGGCGAGGGCCGCCTCCTCCGCTTCGCGGGCGCGCTCCAGGGCCGAAAGCTGGGCGCGGGCCGAGGCTACTTCCGCCTCCCGCTGCCGCAGCTCAAACTCACCGATCAAACCGCTGCGATGCCGCACCCTCTGGAGCTCCAGCTCTTCCAGGCGCAGCGCCAGAGAGCGGCGGGTAGCGCTCACCTGGCCATCCAGGGCGGTCAGGTGAAAATAGGACCGCACGACCTCGGCGGTGAGAGCGAGGCGCACGGTTTCCAGGGCGGCATGGGTAGCGAGCAGGCGGGCTTGGGCGGCCTCGGCCGCGTTCTTCAGCCGTCCCCACAGGTCGAGCTCGTAGGCCACGTTGAGGGTGCCGCGATAGGTATCCTGAGTGGCAGGAGTGCCAGGCGGCAGAGGAAGGGAGGAACGCTCGGAGCGACGGGCACGGCTCGCCTCCCCGGTGACGTCCAGCGCGGGCAGCCGCTGGGCTGCCGCGATGCGGGCGAGGGCCCGGGCTTCATCCACCCGAGCCACGGCGAGGCGCAGGTCCTGATTGTGGCTCAGGGCTTCTTCCACCAGCCGGTCGAGGGCGGGCTCCGCGTAGAGGGTCCACCAACGCTCGGCAGGAGCGGTGACGCCGCCGACGGGCGCTTTCTTCCACGCGCTCGGCAGCTCTTGGAGCGGGCGCTCGTAATCCGGGGCGAGGGAGACGCAGCCCGCGAGAACAGGGGCCGCGAGCAGGGATAGGAGCAGCCTACGCGCCATCGTCGCCTCCTTTGGCCGTGGGATGGCGATGAGGCATGGCCGGTGCGGGCCGGTGGGCGAGGGCCCGGGCGTGCTCCACCTCCTTGAGGATTTCCTCTGTGGAGCGGGGCTCCCGCAGCGTGCGCGCCGTGATGAGCTTGAAGAACAGGGGCACGAAGAAGATGGCGAGGAAAGTCGCGGCCAGCATCCCGCCCACAACGCCCGTACCGACCGAGTGGCGGGCGCCAGCCCCGGCGCCGGTGGAAACCGCCAGCGGCAGCGCACCGAAGATGAAGGCAAGCGAGGTCATGAGAATCGGCCGGAAACGCAGCCGCGCCGCCTCCACTGCCGCGGCAGTGGCGGACAAGCCCGCGTGAAACTTCATCGAGGCGTATTCCACGATCAGGATGGCGTTCTTGGCGGCAAGACCCAGCAGGGTCACGAGCCCGATCTGGAAATAGACGTCGTTGGTGAGGCCCCGCAGCCATACCGCGGCGAGTGCCCCGAAGGTGCCGAAGGGCAGGGCGAACAGCACCGACAGGGGAAGGGACCATTTTTCGTACTGGGCGGCGAGGATCAGGAACACCATCACCACCGCCATTGCCAGGGCGAGGCTGGAGGTGCCCCCCGCCTTCTTCTCCTGATAGGAAGTGCCGCTCCAGTCCAGGCTGAAGTCGGGAGGCAGCACCTCCCGGGCGATGCGCTCGATGCCTTCGATGGCCTGGCCAGAACTCACCCCCGGCGCACCCGCGCCGAAGATCTTGACCGCCGGCAGGTTGTTGAACCGGTCCAGGGTCTCCGGCCCCGAGGTGTAGCGCACCGTCGCCAGCGACTCCAACGGCACCATTTCGCCCCGCTGGCTGCGCAGCCACACGTTGCCGATGTCCTGCGGCGCGTTGCGGTAGCGGGGCTCCGCTGACATGAGCACCTGCCAGGTACGGCCATACTTGTTGAAGTCGTTGACGTAGAAAGTGCCCAGCGTTGCCGCCAGCGTGTCGAATAGCTCGTCGATGGACACCCCCAACGCCTTTGCCTTTTGCCGGTCCACGTCCACGTAGAGCTGAGGCGTATTGGACCGCCACAGGGTGTTCACCTGGACGAACATGGGATCCTGTGCCGCCCGGGCGAGAAACTGCTGAGTAACCTGGGCGAGCCGCTTGGAGTCGCTCTCGCCTCGGTTCTGCAGGTAAAGTTCGAAGCCGCCGGCGTTGCCGAGGCCGAAGATGGGCGGCGGGTTGAACGCCAGTACCAGCGCTTCCTGGAGATGAGCGGTCTTCATGAACAGGTCTGCGATGAGGGCTTGCACCGATACGTCCCGCTCGTCCCAGTGCTTCTGGGTAACAAAGATGGTGGCCGCGCTCGTGCGGAAGGCGCCGCCCAGGAAATCGAAACCGGTGAAAGCCACCGCGTCCTCGTTGGCCGGATTGGACTGGATGAGCTTCAGCACCTCGTCCACTACCCGGTCGGTGCGCTCCAAGCTCGCCCCATCTGGCAGCAGCACCGTGGCGATGTAGAAGCCCTGGTCTTCGTCCGGCACGAGCGAGCCCGGCGTCGCACGCCACAGCCCGGCAGTGAGGGCCACCATGCCAGCGAACAGCAGGATGCCGATGCCGCCACGCCGGATCATCCATGCCACACCGCGGGCGTAGCGCTGGGTGATCCACCCGAACCCCTCGTTGAACCAATGGGCGAGCCCTCCCGTCTGCTTGTGCTCGTGCTTGAGAATCAGCACGCACAGGGAAGGCGTCAGGGTAAGGGCCACCAGCCCGGAGATGACCACCGAGATGGAAATGGTGACGGCAAACTGGCGATAGAGCTCCCCAGTGAGGCCCCCCAGGAAGGCGATGGGGATGAATACCGCACACAGGGTGAGCACGATGGCCACCACTGGGCCGGTCACTTCCCGCATCGCTTTGATGGCGGCCTCTCGTGCTGAGGCGCGGTCCTCGTGCATGATGCGCTCCACGTTCTCCAGCACCACGATGGCATCGTCTACCACGATGCCGATGGAGAGTACCATGCCGAACAGTGTCAGCGTGTTGATGGAATAGCCCAGGGCGAGCAGCCCCGCGAAGGTGCCGATCAGGGATACCGGTACCGCGATGATGGGAATCAGAGTGGCGCGTAAGTTTTGCAGGAATACGTACACCACCAGAAGCACGAGCAGCATCGCCTCGCCCAGGGTCTTGAGCACTTCCCGGATCGAAACCTCCACGAAACGCGTAGTATCGTACGGGATCGCGTAGGCAAGCCCGTCGGGGAAGCGCTGAGCGAGCTCGGCCATGGTGGCTTGCACGCTTTTCGCCACATCCAGGGCATTGGCCCCCGGCTGCAGGAAAATGCCCACGAGGGTGGCGGGCTTGCCGTTGTAGCGGCCGATGAATTCGTAGTCCTTGGAACCCAGTTCCACCCGGGCCACGTCCTTGAGCCGCAGCGTCGAGCCGTCCGGATTCGCCCGCACCACGATGTTCTCGAACTCGGAGACGTCGCTCAGCCGACCTTTGGTGTTGACGGTGTAGGTGAGCTCTTGGGGCCCGCTGGTGGGGGGCTGGCCAATCTTGCCAGCAGCGAACTGGGCATTCTGCTCGTTGATGGCGCGTACCAGATCGGCCGTGGTGAGCTTTAGCTGGGCCAGTCGGTCAGGGCGCACCCAGATGCGCATGGCGTAGTCTTTGGCGCCGAACACCTGGACGTTGGTGGTGCCGGGGACGCGCTTGAGCACGTCGAGCACGTTGAGCGTCACGTAGTTGCTGGTGTACAGATCGTCGTAGCGTCCGTCGGGCGAATAGAACGCCAGAACCTGGAGGAAGGCCGACGAGCCTTTCTCCACCGTGACGCCTTGGCGCCGCACTTCCTCGGGCAGGCGCGCCTCCGCCTGCTTGACCCGGTTGTTAACGTTCACCGCCGCGATGTCCACGTCGGTGCCGATCGCGAAGGTCACCTGGATCTCCACCACCCCGTTGGAAGCGGAGGTGGAGCTCATGTACAGCATGTCTTCGATGCCGTTGATGGCGTTTTCCAGCGGCGCCGCCACGGTCTGCTCCAGGGTCTCGGCCGAGGCCCCAGGGTAGACCGCCCGCACCAAAACCACTGGGGGGGCGATCTCGGGATACTGGGCGATGGGCAGATTCCTCATCGCTGCGAGGCCCGCGATGACGATGAACAGGGAGAGCACGGCCGCGAAAATCGGCCGGTCGATGAAGAAGCGGGAAAACATGGTTCAGCCTGGCGGTTTCAGGAAGGGGCCGCGGGCCGTTTTTCCGCCTGCGGGGTTGTGATTTTGACCGGGGCGCCAGGCCGGATTCTCATTACCCCGTCGACGATCACCCGCTCGCCTGCTGCGAGACCCTGCCGGATCAACCAGGCATCTCCGTTCCATGGTCCCACTTGCACCGGACGCGGCTCAGCCTTGCCCTCGGCGTTGACCACGTAGACGAATTTGCCCGCCGGGCCTTCCAGGACCGCCCGCTGGGGGACCAGCACCGCCTGGGGCCGCAGTGCGCCGTGCAAAACCACCCGCACGAATTCTCCCGCCCGAAGCCGGCCTTCCGGATTTGGCACCTGGGCCCGGGCCTCGCTGGTGCCGGTCTGGGGGTTCACCCGCACGTCGGTGAAATCGAGGTGACCCATGTGGGGGTAGGCGCGGCCGTCGGCGAGCGTAAGCCCCACCTGGAAGCGCCCGTGGGGCGGAAGCTTGAGGCGCCCGCTTTCCGCCTCTTCCTGGATTGCCATCCGCTCTTGGTCGGGAATGCCGAAAATCACGTACATGGGATCAATCTGGGTCACGGTGGTGAGCAGCACAGCGGGACCGGAGACTAGGGTTCCTTCCGAGACCGCCGCGCGCCCGGAGACGCCGGAAATGGGCGCCTCCACGCGTGTGTATTCCAGGTTGAGCCGGGCTTCCGCGACCCGGGCGCGGGCCGCCTGCACTTCGGCCGCGGCGATCCTCTCGGCGGAGACCGCGTCATCGTAGTCCTTTTGTGCTACCGCCTTGGCTTCGAAGGCGGGCGCAAGCCGCGCCGTATCCCGCCTTGCCTGGGC
>NZ_DAIRTR010000066.1:0-17001 GCF_036803785.1 Pelomicrobium sp.
GCTTCTGGGGGTGTTCCTGGGGGTGGCGGGGGCCTCCTTCGCAGTAGCGTTGCCCCTCGCTTCCCGCTGGTATCCCCCTGAGCACCAGGGAACCGCCCTGGGCATCGCCGGCGCCGGCAACTCCGGCACAGTGCTGGCGGCGCTGTTCGCCCCAGGGCTCGCCCAAGCCTTTGGCTGGAACAACGTCTTCGGTCTGACCTTGATCCCTCTGGGGATCGCCTTGCTGCTCTACCTTGTCCTTGCCAAAGACAGCCCGGAGTGTCCTGCGCCGAAGCCCTTGGGCGAATACTTGCGTGTGCTCAAGGACCGGGACGCCTGGTGGTTCATGTTCTTCTACGGCGTTACCTTCGGCGGCTTCGTGGGTCTAGCCTCCTCGCTCACCATTTACTTCAACGATCAGTACGGCTTGGACCCGGTCTCGGCGGGTTACTTCACCGCCGCGTGCGTGTTCGCTGGCTCCTTGGTGCGTCCCGTGGGCGGGGCGGTGGCAGACCGGATCGGCGGGGTCCGCACGCTGAGCGCCGTCTACGGGTGTGCTTCGCTGTTACTTGCAATCGTCAGCGCGGGTCTCGGTTACGCCTGGATGGCCTTGGGCGTCTTCGTGGCTGCCATGCTGTGCCTCGGTATGGGCAATGGCGCCGTGTTCCAACTGGTGCCCCAGCGGTTCAGGAAGGAAATCGGCGTGATGACCGGGCTGGTGGGCATGGCGGGCGGCCTGGGCGGCTTCTATCTCGCCGCCAGTCTGGGCTACTCGAAGGAGCTGACGGGAGATTATCGGGTGGGGCTGCTCATATTCGCAATGTTAGCGTTGCTCGCCCTGGCGGGCCTCTATGGCGTGAAGGGCCGCTGGCGTACCACTTGGGGCGCGCCTCACTTGAGCGTAGCCAAAGTCTGACACCCATGACGATCATGGCAGAAGCTACGCTTGAGCGGATGGGCCAAAACGTGCCGCCGCTGCGCTGGGGCGGTCGGCTCGAAGTCGAGTTCGGACACGCGACTGACCCGGGCTGTCGCCGCCACAACGAGGACTCATTCGGCGCCGCTACCCCTGAGGACGAGCGGCGGCGCTCCACGCCGGGAAAGGGGTTGGGGCTTGCCTGACAAACCCCGGCACCCCCCGCTACATGGCGCCGGAGTGCATCGCCGGAAAGCCCGCCAGTGTGCAATCGGACCTCTATGCCGCCGGGGTGAGCCTCTACCATCTGCTTACCCGCCGCTATCCCTACGGCGAGATCGAGCCGTTCCAGCGCCCGCGCTTCGGCGACCCGGTTCCTCCGTCTGGTTACCGTCCGGACACCCCCCTCTGGTTCGAGGAAGTGATTCTGAAGGCAGTGGCCCGGGACACGCGGCACCGATTCGAAACGGCGGAGGAGATGGTGCGGGCCTTGGAGCGGGCAGATCAACGGCCGATTGGCGTGCAGCGCGTAAGCCCCCTGGTGGAACGCGACCCCCTGGTGCTACGGCAGTGGCTCGCCCTTGCGCCTCTAGCGATGAATTTGGTGCTGATCTACCTGGTCGTGGCGGGGGTTTGAGCGGCACCACGGGCGTGCATCGCCAGCCGAAACGCACCGCGACGGTGCGTTGAACTGCAGGGGCGCCCGGAGCTGCGAAGGCGCAAGCGCCGGTGCCCGCGGGAAAAATTAGCTCCTGCTCCTCGTTCTGCGCCTGGCATAGCAGTTGCTAAAGGCGAGTGAAGCGGGGGAATCCCGAGGACTCCCCCATGCACCCGACCAACGGCGGCCGAGAACGAGGGGGTCTCGAGGACAAAGGCGTCCACGACCGGCAGCTTCCGGGGTCTTGGGCGCTTTTTGATTTATGGCCACGGCATCGGGCGGTAGCGTCGCAAGGAGGACAGGGTGAGCAAACCGAGACTCGTGGTGGTGGGCAATGGCATGGCCGGGGTGCGCACCCTGGAGGAGCTGCTCAAGCTCGCCCCCGATCTGTACCACATCACCGTTTTCGGTGCGGAGGCCTATCCCAACTACAACCGCATCCTGCTTTCCCCGGTACTGGCCGGGGAGCAGACTTTCCAGGACATCGTGCTGAATGACCTGGACTGGTACGCCCGGCATGGGATCCGTCTCCACCTCGGCAAGAAAGTCACGAAGATCGACCGGATAAAGCGGGAAGTGGTGGCCGAAGACGGGACGCGCGCGTCCTACGACCGGCTATTGCTCGCCACCGGCTCCAACCCGGTGATCCTTCCCATTCCTGGCCATGACCTGGAAGGGGTCGTCACCTACCGGGATGTGGAGGACACCCAGGCCATGATCGAGGCGGCGGCGCGCTACCGCCATGCGGTCGTGATCGGCGGTGGACTGCTGGGATTGGAGGCGGCGAACGGGCTCAAGCTGCGGGGCATGGACGTGACCGTGGTCCATCTCATGGAATGGCTCATGGAGAAGCAGCTCGATCGCACGGCGGCGGGACTGCTGCAGCGCTCGCTGGAAGCGAAGGGCTTGAAGTTCCGCTTGAGGACGCAAACCCGAGAAATCATCGGGGGCGAGAACGGACGCGTGCAGGCGGTGGGCTTCGCCGACGGCAGCCGAATTCCCGCCGACCTGGTCGTGATGGCGGTCGGCATACGCCCCAACACGGCGCTGGCCGAAGCGGCCGGCCTTCATTGTCACCGTGGGATCGTGGTGAACGACACCATGCAAACGTTCGATCCGCGCATTTACGCGGTGGGCGAATGCGTGAATCACCGAGGGGTTGCCTATGGGCTGGTGGCCCCTTTGTTCGAAATGGCAAAAGTGTGCGCCAACCACTTGGCCATGATGGGCATCGGCCGCTACGAAGGCTCGGTCACTTCCACTAAGCTCAAGGTGACCGGCATCGATGTGTTTTCCGCGGGCGATTTCCTGGGGGACGAGGGCACCGAGGAAATCGTGCTCTCGGATCCGGTGGGCGGCGTGTACAAAAAGCTGGTGATCCGGGACAACGTGCTCGTGGGCAGCGTTCTCTACGGCGACACCGTGGATGGCGCCTGGTATTTCCAGTTGCTGCGCGATCGCCAGAACATTGCCGAGATCCGCGACCACCTGATGTTCGGCCATGCTCACCTGGGCAACGCCGGGCACTTGGGCCAGAACAAGGCCGTCGCCATGGCCGACGACATGGAGGTATGCGGCTGCAACGGCGTATGCAAAGGCACTATCGTCAAGGCGATCAAGGAAAAGGGCCTGTTCACCCTAGAGGACGTGCGCCGGCACACCAAGGCTTCCTCCTCCTGCGGCTCGTGCACCGGCCTAGTGGAACAAATTCTCGCCTCCACCCTCGGCGGTGCCTACGCGCCCCAGCCTACGGCGAAGCCCCTGTGTGGCTGTACCGACCTTACCCACGAGGAAGTGCGCAAGGCGATCCGGGAGGAAAAGCTGCTTTCCATTCCCGAGACGATGGAATTTCTCAACTGGCGCACTCCCAACGGTTGCGCCACCTGCCGCCCGGCGCTCAACTACTACCTCATCTCCACTTGGCCCCACGAAGCCCAGGACGATCCCCAGTCCCGCTTCATCAACGAGCGTGCTCACGCTAACATCCAGAAAGACGGCACATATTCCGTAGTGCCGCGCATCTACGGGGGCGTCACTTCGCCCCAACAACTGCGCCGCATCGCCGACGTGGCGGAGAAGTACAAGATTCCCACGGTCAAGATCACCGGCGGCCAGCGTATCGACCTCTTAGGAGTAAAGAAGGAGGACTTGCCCAAGGTATGGGCGGATCTGGACATGCCATCGGGCTACGCTTACGGGAAGGCGTTGCGCACGGTGAAGACTTGCGTCGGGAGTGAATGGTGCCGCTTCGGCGTGCAAGACTCGACCCGAATGGGCATCGAGCTGGAGAAGGCCTTCGAGCGCATGTGGGCTCCCCACAAGGTGAAGATGGCAGTATCCGGCTGCCCGCGCAACTGCGCCGAATCCACCATCAAGGACGTGGGTGTGATCGGGGTGGATTCCGGTTGGGAGATCTACGTGGCAGGCAACGGAGGCATCAAAGCCGAGGTGGCCCAGTTCCTGGTCAAGGTGAAGACTCACGAGGAAGTGCTCGAATACTGTGGTGCCTTCATCCAGCTCTACCGGGAGGAAGCCCGCTACCTGGATCGCACGGTGCACTGGGTGAACCGGGTGGGGCTCGATTACGTGAAGTCCCGCATCGTGGACGACCCCCCGGGGCGGCGCGCCCTGTACGAGCGGCTGCTCTACGCCCTGCAGGGCGAGAAAGATCCCTGGCAAGCGTGCGTGCAAGGCGCCGCGGCCCACGAGTTCCAGCCGGTGCACATCGCGCCGCAGCATGAAGCGGCGCAAGTGTGAGCGGGTCTTGTCGATCGGGCGAGGATGCATGGAAGTGGATGCAGTAGCGAGGGAAATGGAGGAAGCCGTGGCGCCGACGTGTTCCTGGGTGCGGGCTTGCGCCCTCGAAGACGTGCCCCGCCTAGGGGCGCGTGTGGTGGTGACGGCGCAAGGCAGCATTGCCCTGTTCCGCACCGCCGACGACCAGGTCTTCGCTCTCCTAGACCGCTGCCCCCACAAGGGCGGCCCCTTGTCCCAGGGCATCGTCTTCGGGCGCAAGGTGGCCTGTCCCCTCCACGGCTGGAACGTCTGTCTGGACACGGGGCAGGCGGTGGCCCCGGACGAGGGTTGCGTGCCGGTCTATCCGGTCGAGGTGAAAGAGGGGGTGATTTTTCTCCAGCTTCGCGATCCTGGGGTTGGGCAGTGAGGGCTGATTGCCACAGGTGAGCGTCCATGCCCCACGTCAAATCCACCTGCTGCTATTGCGGTGTCGGCTGCGGGATCGTGATCGAAACCCAGGGCGGGCGCATCACGGGCGTCGTCGGCGATCCCCAGCATCCGGCCAATTTCGGCCGCCTGTGCAGCAAAGGCACGACGCTACCCCTCACCGCAAGAGCAGATGGCCGCGCCTTGTACCCGGAGCTGCGGCGAAGCCGAGGTGAGCCGCGCCGCCGCGCGGGGTGGGACGAGAGCCTGGACTACCTGGCCGAGCGGTTTGCCCGCATCGTGCTGGAGCACGGGCCGGATGCCGTGGGCTTCTATATTTCCGGTCAGCTTCTGACCGAAGATTACTATGTCTTCAACAAGCTGGCGAAGGGGCTGATCGGTACCAACAACATCGACTCCAACTCGCGTCTGTGCATGTCCTCGGCGGTGGCCGGCTATAAAGCGACCTTGGGCGCGGACAGCGTGCCCACCTGCTACGCCGATATCGACCATGCCCAGTGCCTGTTCATCGCCGGGTCCAACACCGCCTATGCCCATCCCGTCGTTTTCCAGCGCATCGAGGAGGCGCGCCGGGCGAACCCGGCCATGAAGATGATCGTGGTGGATCCCCGTCGCACTGACACGGCGGCCGCCGCAGACCTGCATCTTCCTATCCTGCCGGGCACCGACGTTGCTCTGTTCAACGGCATGCTCCACGTGATGATATGGGAGGGGCGGCTCAATGCCCCGTTCATCGAAGCCCATACTACGGGTTTCGACGCCCTCAAGGACGCACTGCGGGAATATACTCCCCAGGCGGTAGCGGGCCTGTGCGGCGTGGCAGCGCAGGACATCATCCAGGCGGCGCGCTGGTTTGCCGATTCTCCCGCCACCCTCTCCTTCTACTGCCAGGGCCTGAATCAGTCGGTCCAGGGGACCGAAAAGAACGCCGCCCTCATCAATCTGCATCTCGCCACCGGGCAAATTGGCCGCCCGGGCGCTGGTCCCTTTTCCCTCACGGGGCAGCCCAATGCCATGGGCGGGCGGGAGGTGGGCGGCATGGCGAATCTCCTTTCCGCCCACCGGGACTTGGCCAATCCGGCCCATCGGGCAGAGGTGGCGCGGCTGTGGGGCGTCGCGGAGGTGCCTGCGACGCCGGGCAAGACGGCGGTGGAGATGTTCGAAGCGGTCCGCACGGGAGAGATTAAGGCCCTGTGGATCGCCTGTACCAACCCGGCTCAATCTCTCCCCGAGCAGTCGATGGTACGCGCTGCCCTGGAGGCGGCGGCTTTAGTGGTGGTGCAGGAAGCCTACCGGGACACGGAGACTGCTGCCTATGCCGATGTCCTACTGCCAGCCGCTACCTGGGGTGAGAAGGAGGGCACGGTCACCAATTCGGAGCGGCGCATTTCCCGGGTGCGGGCGGCCGTGCCGCCCCCCGGAGAAGCGCGCCCCGACTGGGCGATTGTCGTGGATTTCGCCCGACGCCTGGAGCAGTACTTGCGCTTTGGCGCAAAGGCGGGAGGCCTTCCTTCCCTGTTTCCTTACCGGAAAGTGGAAGAGGTGTTCAACGAACACCGGGAAAGCACCCGGGGTCGTGACCTGGACATCACGGGGTTGAGCTACGCGCTGCTGGAGGCGCTAGGACCCCAGCAGTGGCCCTTTCCTGCGGGGGCGGCGCGCGGCGCCGAGCGGCTCTACACCGACGGCGTGTTTGCTACGGAAGACGGCCGCGCCCGGTTCGTGGCAGTATGCCCCCGCGCGACGGCGGAATCCCCGGATGCCCGCTATCCCCTGCGGCTTAATACCGGCCGACTTCGAGACCAGTGGCATGGCATGAGCCGCACCGGACGGGTGGCGCGGCTGTTCGGCCACGAGGAAGAGCCGCTGTTGTCGATGAACCGGCAAGACATGGCCCGGCGCGGACTGAGTGACGGAGATCTGGCACGGGTGGCGAGCCGGCGCGGGACGATCGTCCTGCGGGTGAAAGCGTCCGAAGCGCAGCGCCCGGGTCAGGTCTTCCTGCCCATGCACTGGGGTGCTCGCTTCATGGCGGGACATGGCACCAATGCCCTCACGGTGAAGGCTTTCGACCCGGTCTCCAAGCAGCCTGAGCTCAAGCACGCTGCCGTGCGGGTCGAAAAGGTCTCGCTCCCCTGGCGGCTCACTGCCATGGCGGTGGGGGAGACCGGGACACGTCTTGCTCGGCTCCAGCCGCTTCTCGAGCGCTTTGACTACGCGAGCTGCGGGCTCTTTGGCCACGAGGAAGCGTGCGTGATCCTGCGGGCGGCGGCCGCCTTTGCCGTAGATACGGCGCTCCTAGCCGAGATCGATCGCATCTTCGGGCTCGAACCGGATGCGGACGTCATGAGCTACGTGGACACCCGCCGGGGTATCGATCGGCGCGTGCGCATCGCTGGTGGGCGCCTCGCGGCGGTGCGCTTGATGGGTGAGACTGCGGCCCAAGCGTGGCTCAAGGACTGGATGACCCAGGGGGTGCCGGTGGACGAGCTGCGCCGCTTTTTACTGGCCCCGGTGCCAGCGGCACCGGCAGACTTTTCTCCTCGTGGCCGCGTGGTATGCAACTGCTGGAACGTCCCGGAGCGGGAGATCGCCGCGGCCATCGAGGCGGGTGCCAGCTTGCAAGCGCTGCAACAGACACTCCGCTGCGGCACCCAGTGCGGCGCCTGCGTACCGGAGTTGAAGCGCATGCTGACCTCCCACCGGCGGGCGGCATAGTACGGCATATCGAAAGGCTGCCCAATCGGGCGAGGTCAGACAAGCAGCCATGAACGCGAAACACGGCAAGGTCTATCTCATCGGTGCCGGCCCCGGGGACGTGGAGCTTCTGACCCTCAAGGCGGTGCGAGCCTTGGGCGAAGCACAGGTGGTGCTCATGGATGAGCTAGTAAACCCCGAAGTGCTCCAATTTGCCCGGCCGGATGCCCGGATCATCCCCGTCGGCAAGCGGGGCGGATGCCGGTCCACGCCCCAGGCCCTCATCGAGCGCTGGATGGTGCGCTATGCCCGGCGTGGCTGGGTGGTGGCCCGGCTCAAGGGAGGAGATCCCTTCGTCTTCGGCCGGGGCGGTGAGGAATTGCAAGCCCTCGCCCGGGCAGGCGTCGAGGCGCAGGTGATCAATGGCGTCACCGCCGGCATTGCCGCTGCCGCCGCTTTGGGCATTCCGGTGACCCATCGGGGCTTCACCCACGGTGTCACCCTGATCACGGGGCACACCCGGGACGGGGTGGAGCCCGACTGGGCAGCGCTGGCCTGCACCGGCACCACGCTCGTAATCTACATGGGCATGGCGCGGCTCGGTCCCATCACTGAGGCCCTCGTGCGCGGTGGCCTTGCGCCAGATACGCCGGCCGCGGCGATCCAGTCGGCCACTCTTCCCAACGAGCGCTCGGTGGTGAGCACCCTCGCCCGCATCGCCGCCGATGTCCGCGCTGCGGGCCTCGCCTCGCCGGCGATTGTAGTGGTCGGGCCCGTGGCCGCGCTGGCGCGGCTTCCCGCCCACGTCATCCCGCTCCAGCAAGTGGCCTGAGACGGCAGCGCCGCCTTCATGTCATTGGAATAGACCGTGAAAGGTGCTGCTCCGCCGACCGGAGCGCCAGCACCGCCGGCAGCGCTTGCCTGTGCGAGGCGGCGGCAGTGCTCGCTTGGGGACAAGGATTAGAGGGCCTCTCCGACCTGGGTCACGCGGATCCTTCCTGGAATGGAGCGCTTGGCTTGGCCAGGATCCGGTGTGCCGGCGGTGGAAGACCGGAGAAGCCGTTCCCGCCCTACTTGGGCCGCTCGGCAGGGGTCGCGACGGGCCAGCTCCGCCAGCCGCACGGCTTCGTCGAAGGTTTCAAAGAATCCCTCGATCCGATGCAAAGTACGGGCCACCCCAGCCCAGAATTGGGGGCGGGTTTTTAAGGTGAGCAGGGCTCCGTAGACGACCGCCACCAGAGCGAGGAGTTGCCCGATGCCCCATACTGCGGTGATCATGATCAAATCCTCCGGGATGTAACAGCTTTCTGTATTCTTATTATACTGCACTGCAGCAAAATGTCCAGTCCAAGAAAAATGTCCATGGATCAGAGAGAATTATTTATCAATCCATGGATAGGTGTAAGTGTGTGTCCACTGACAAATTTTCCCGAAGATTTTTTATTGCAATGCAGAATAAACTTGCGCCGCCATGCCTGACGCAACGACCGGTTTCGGTGCCCTGATCGTCGGGGACGAAATCCTCCGGGGAAAGCGCCAGGACAGGCATATGGCCAAGGTGATCGACATCCTGGCGCGCCGGGGGCTCGAGCTGGCCTGGTGCCATTACGTGGGGGATGACCCGGTGCGGCTCACCCACGCCCTGCAGGTCTCCTTTGCCACGGGGGACGTGGTGTTTAGCTTCGGGGGCATTGGTGCCACCCCGGATGACGTGACCCGTCAATGCGCGGCGGCGGCTGCGGGCCGGCCTTTGGTCCGGCACCCGCAAGCCCTGGCCCTCCTGCTGGAGAAGTTCGGTCAGGAGGCCTACCCGAAGCGGGTGCTCATGGCCGATTTTCCGGCCGGCGCCGAGATCGTGCCCAACCCTTATAACCAGATCCCCGGCTTCAGCCTGGGCCATCACCACTTTCTGCCCGGATTCCCGGAAATGGCCTGGCCCATGATGGAGTGGGTCCTGGACACCAAGTACCGGCACCTCTTCCACCCCGAACCCCGGGCCGATGCATCGCTCCTGGTCTTCGAGGCACCGGAGAGCGGACTCATCGATCTGATGCAGGAGGTCGGCGCCAGGTATCCCCGGGTCAAGGTCTATAGCCTTCCTAGCTTCACCCCCGAGGGGCGGCGGGTGGAGCTGGGGGTGCGGGGTCCCGCGCAAGAGGTTGCCCAAGCCATCGAAGCCTTGCGCCGGGGCGTGAGCGCCCTGGGCTTTCGCTGGGAGAACGCCCCCTGACCTGCCCCAGTAGAATGCCGTTTGAGGATAACACCATGGATCCCGTCACCCGCTTGGTGCACGCTGGGCAAGAGATCGACCGGGCGTACCGCAGCATCACCACGCCCATCTACCAGACGTCCACGTTTCGCTTTGAGGACGTGGGCGCGACGAGCGGTTTCGAATATACCCGACTCGGCAACCCCACACGCCAAGCCTTGGAGACGCTGCTGGCGGCGCTGGAGGGGGGCGTTGGCGCTGTGGCGGCGGCGAGCGGCATGGGGGCCATCTCCATCGCCTTGGCGGTGCTCGAGGCCGGTGCCCATGTGCTGTGCACCCGGGACTGCTATGGCGGCACCTACCGGCTCCTTGCTCACCTCCAGCGCCAGGGGACGTTGGAAGTAAGCTTCTTGGACTTGAGCGATCCGGCCGCCCGGGAGCAGGCGCTCAAGCCTACCACCCGGGCAGTCTGGGTAGAAACGCCGTCCAATCCCTTGCTGCGGATCACGGACCTGGCGGATCTCACGGCTTTCGCCCATGCCCGGGGTCTCCTGGTGATCGCCGACAACACCTTTCTTTCGCCCCTCCTGCAGCGGCCCATGGACTTCGGGGTGGACCTGGTGGTGCATTCCACCACCAAGTACCTGAACGGCCATGCCGACGTGGTGGGCGGGGCGGTGGTCGCCCGCACCGAAGCGCTCAATCGGGCGATCCAATTCGCCGCCAAGACGGGGGGCGCAGTGCAGGCACCCTTTGACGCCTGGCTGGTGCTGCGGGGGATGAAGACCCTGCATCTGCGCATGGCTGCCCATGAGGAGAACGCCCGCGCGGTAGCGGCATTCCTCGCGCAGCATCCCAAGGTGGAATGCGTCCACTATCCGGGCCTGGAGACTCACCCCGGTCATGCCCTGGCGAAGCGCCAGCAACGGGGCTTCGGCGGCATGGTGTCCTTCGCGGTGCGGGGCGGGGCAGCCGAAGCCCGGAAGGTGTTGCAGCGGACCCGGGTTTTCGCCCTGGCGGAATCCCTAGGAGGGGTGGAGTCCTTGATCGGCCATCCGGCCACCATGAGCCACGCGGCCATGCCACCCGAACACCGGCGAGCAGCCGGCATTGATGACCATGTGCTGCGCTTGTCGGTGGGCATCGAGGCCAGGCAGGACCTCATCGACGATCTGGAGCGATCGCTCGCGTGAACTTCGGCCGCTTTTTCTGCACGGTGCTGCTCTTGGTCGCCTGGCCGACCGAAGCTCAGCGCCTGCCGCTGTTCGACGCCCATATCCATTACAGCCACGACGTTTGGGAACGCTATTCCCCCCGCAAGGCCCTGGAGATTCTGGACCAGGCCGGCGTTACCCGGGCCCTGGTCTCTAGCACTCCCGACGAAGGCACAGTGCGCCTCTATGCGGCGGCGCCTGAGCGCATTGTCCCGGTGCTGCGGCCCTACCGGAACCCGGCGGATGTGGCCACCTGGCATCGGGACCCATCGGTCGTCCCTTATCTGGAGCAACGGCTGCGCCGCGGCATTTACCGGGGCATCGGTGAATTTCATCTCCAGACTGAAGAGGCTCGCTCGGACGTGGTCCGGGAGGTGGTGCGGCTGGCGGGACGCCAGGGGCTTTTTCTTCACGCCCACGCTGACGATCAGGCGGTGGAAATCCTGTTCGAGATGGATCCGGGCACCAAGGTATTGTGGGCCCATGCGGGCATGACGGCGGATCCCGAGACGGTGGGGCGTCTGCTGGACCGCTACCGCTCCCTTTGGGTGGAATTGTCCATGCGCAGCGACGTGGCCCCGGGTGGCACCCTGGACCCCCGATGGCGGGCCCTGTTCCTGCGGCATCCGGACCGGTTTCTGTATGGCACTGACACCTATTCTCCTGCTCGCTGGCCCCAGGTCCCGGCGATCGCCGAGGCGGCGCGCCAGTGGCTGCGGCAACTTCCTCCAGAGGTGGCGGAACGCATCGCCCACCGCAACGGGACGGCACTCCTCCAGGAATAAAAAACCCCGCCGGCTAGGCGGGGTTTGTCCCAGTCCGGACCTGCGCCTTCTTCAGGCAGTGGCGGGCTCGGGTTTGGTTTCTCCCGGTACTTGCCCAGACGGCCGCTTGTCGGTTCCTGGGGCTTGTTCTTTCAAGCGCTGCATTTCTTCCCGCGCTTTCTTAAGCGCCTCCTGTTCCCGGGCCAACTTCCATTCGTACCAGTCTTCGTAGCACATGGCAGGCCTCCTGT
Source organism: Pelomicrobium sp. (assembly GCF_036803785.1). NCBI lineage: Bacteria > Pseudomonadati > Pseudomonadota > Hydrogenophilia > Pelomicrobium > Pelomicrobium sp. The sequence goes on from NZ_DAIRTR010000066.1 coordinate 11,872, forward strand.
GTCGTCTGAAACCCCTGCCCGCCCTTTCCTCCCCGCGCGCGGTGCGAGTGTTGGCGTTCGTAGACGTATCCTACGCCGCTGGTGCTTGAGCGACAACGGGCCGGGCAAAGCAGCCTTGCCGCAAGAAGACGCACACCTGGTGCGCGACCTGGGCCGAGAAGAGCATCTCGGTGTGGGTCACGGGCAGCACCAGGGTGTCCGTGGCCCCGGGAATGTGCGTCTCTTCTATCCCCACGGTCCCGTCGTGGGGCCGGGGAGGGCGACCGACAATCATGCCCAGACCCAGGGGACGGTTGCCGGCGATGACGCCCAGCTCGGCCCTGCCTTCCCAACGGGGGCGTGCTGTGAGCAGGCCTTCCCGCACCGAGCGTCCCAGCAGCCAGCGGGTGAGGGGAAAGCGCGCAAGCTGCTCGGCCACCCGAGACCCCTGGTAGGGCGTGCCGAGGAAAACGAGACGTCCGAGGCGCTCCGGCGGCAGGCGGCCCAGGGCTTCGAGCACCACCAGACCTCCCAAGCTGTGGGCGACGAAGTGAAGGGGCCCGGGCAGGCTTTCCGAGAATCGTGCGAGCAATTCGCCATTGCGCTTGAGCGTCCAGCGCAGGTCATGGTAGGTGAAGAGGTGGGCCCGGAAGCCACAGCGCTCAATGCGGCGGGCAAGGGGTTTGAGCAGCCAGCCGTTCATGTACAGCCCGTGGACCACCACCACAGTGGGCGCAATCCCGGAGCCAGTCATGGCGACAACGCCCTCAACCAAGAAAAAGCGGGAACGAGATAAAGTGCTCGTTCCCGCAAGGGGGTCGGCACGCGCCCCCAGGGAGGTTGAGGCTGGGGGAGGCTATTCGCCAGGTGCCGGTGAACCGATCGATCAAGCCGTCTTCAGGGTTTCCAGGGCTGGGTGTTGGAACAGCCTCCACTGGTTGTCGGCTTCATTCTTGAGCTTAACCGTGTAAAGCGTCAGGGGCAGGGCCGAGCTCTTGTCGAACTCCGCGCCCGCTTCGACCCCCACCCGGGCGATATCGGCCGGGTTGTCGAAACGGTTGTAGGCCTGGTGCATGGCCCCCAGCGCGTACTCGTTCCCCGATCCAATGGCCCAGAACTTGTGGTACTCGAACACTTCCCGCATCGAGTACACGGCATAGATGCCCGAAGGGTTGGCGATCAGCGCCGTGATCTGGCTCGATTCGTACGGGTCGTCCTCGTCCTCGTTCGGGTTGAGGAAGTGTTCCTCCTTGAGGATCGGATGAATGCGCCGAAACGATTCGAAAATCTCGCTCTTGCTGTGCAGCTTCAAGTTTGGCGTTCCGCGAAACACGCTTTCCAGGACCAGATGGTGCGCCGCGCTGCCGCAAATGCCGATGTACGAGTCCCCGTACTTGAGAATTTTGTCGTGGGAGGCGTCATAGTGCGCCGGCAGCCGGGTGCTCCCGAACGTGGTCAGGGTGTCTGCGGCGATGGCGGCATAGCCGTTCTTCTTGGCGACAGCGATCGTGGTCATGAACTACTCCGGAAAGTCAGGGGGTCCTCCCGGCGGTCCCCCGGACGGGGAACACACGTGTGACCGGTCAGACGATGTACGCATTTTACCAGCCCCCTTCCCCATGCGACGCGGAGATTTTTTTGTGCATACCGGGAACTTCCTAAAACTATTTATTTTAGAATAACTTATGATATGGCATTCAATTTGCTAGGAAGGGTTTTGGGCAAGGGCCAAGACCGCCTTCGAAAGACCTCATTCAAGAGTCAAAATTTGAAACAGCCAACAATCAGGGGCTTAGCCAGAGGCGGGGCGGCGGGGCGCCGAGGAGCTAAAAAAGTATTTAGAAATTAACATGATAATTTTTGGTGGCCGGCAGGGGACTGCCAAAAAGAGGCTTGTTATCGCTTGAGCGCCAGGGTAAGCCCGTCTCCGATGGGCACAAGGGCGAGCTCTACCCGGCTCTCTCCCGACAGACGTCGATTGAAGGCACGCACCGCCTCTGTGGTGGGCTCGTGGTCGTCTGGATCGGCCACCTTACCGCTCCAGAGTGTGTTATCGATGGCGATCAACCCGCCGGGCCGCACCAAGGTCAGGCAGCGCTGGAAATAAGCCCAGTAGTTTTCCTTGTCGGCATCGATGAAAGCGAGATCGAAGCGCTCCGTCTCGCCGGAGGCGATCAGGGCGTCGAGGGTGGAAAGTGCCGGGGCAAGCCGCAGCTCGACCTTGTGGGCAACACCGGCGCGCTCCCAATAGCGCCGGGCGATGCGAGTCCACTCCTCACTCGTATCACAGGCGACCACGTGGCCGTCCTCGGGAAGCGCCAAAGCGAGCCACAGGCTGCTATAGCCGGTATAGACGCCGATTTCCAGATAGCGTCTTGCCCCCATGAGCCGAGCGAGCAGGGCCATGAATTGGCCCTGCTCGGGAGCGATCTGCATGCGCGCCAGAGGGTCAGCCCGGGTCTCGCGGCGCAGCTCCGCAAGGATGGGCGGCTCTCGCAGGGACACGGCGAGCAGGTAATCGTAGAGCCGCTCGTCCAGGGTGAAGGTTTTGTTGGACATGGCGTTTCATTAGACCAGGTGACGATTATAAACTTCCCGTTACAGCCGCTCCCCTTCCGGGCAGGCGGCGGGCGCTGTCTGTAAGGGATCGTCCATGTGTCAATTACTGGGGATGAACGCTAATGTCCCCACGGACATCTGTTTTTCATTTGAGGGCTTTCACCACCGGGGCGGACGCACCGACCACCACCGGGACGGCTGGGGAGTGGCTTTCTTCGAGGGGCCCGGGGTGCGCCTGTTCATCGATTCCCGCGCCACCATCGAGTCGCCCATCGCCGATTTCGTGCGTCAATACCCCATCCACTCCCTCAACGTGATTGCCCACATCCGCCGAGCGACCCGGGGCCCGGTGGCCTTGGTGAATACCCATCCTTTTCAGCGGGAGCTGTGGGGCCGTTACTGGGTGTTTGCCCATAACGGTACCCTCGAGGACTTCGCGCCCGCATTGGAGGGGCGCTATCGCCCGGTGGGCCAGACCGACTCGGAGCTGGCTTTCTGCTGGATGCTGGAAAACCTGCGGCGGCTGTTTCCCAAGGGCCAGCCAGAGCTGTCCGTCCTTTACGAAGCCTTGTGGGAGGCCGCCCGGGAATTGTCCGCCTTCGGGGTGTTCAACTTTCTCCTTTCCAACGGCGACTATCTTTTTGCCCACTGCTCGGACCATTTGTCCTACATCGTGCGCAAGGCCCCTTTCGGCCAGGCCCACCTGGTGGACGAGGACCTGACCGTAGATTTCAGCGCGCTCGCCGGCCCCGACGATCGGGTCTCGGTCATCGCCACCCAGCCGCTCACCGACAACGAAATCTGGACCCCTTTCCAGGTGGGAGAGCTGAAGGTCTTTCACAACGGGGAACCCGTGCCCATGTAGGCGGGTGCCGTGCGGCGGCGGGGCACCTGGCTCAGGCGCCAGTGGGCACGGGCCCATTGCCATACGCTCGCCACGTCCGCCCGCGCCAGCTCCCGCGGCGGGCGCTGGCCGAGAAAGGCCAGGGCCGCCGTAAGGTGCGCCGCAGCCCGCGTCGGCTCCACGGGCCGGGCGCGGGTCTGCTTGGAGAGCTTTTCCCCCGCTTCGTTCACCGCAACCGGCAGGTGGGCATAGCGGAGCGTGGGCAGCCTCAACAGCCGCTGCAGATAGATCTGGCGGGGGGTCGAGGCGAGTAGGTCGGCACCGCGCACCACGTGGGTGATGCCCTGGAGGGCGTCGTCCACCACGACGGCCAGTTGGTAGGCGAAGATCCGGTCGGACCGGTAAACCACGAAATCGCCCACCTCCAATGCGAGGCGCTGTCGTACCCAGCCTTGCACGGCGTCGTGAAATCCCACCGGTTCCGAGCAGGTGCGCACCCGCAGCGCCCGGGGACGGCGGGGGGTGCCCCCGCGGCAGGTGCCAGGATAGACGGGGCCTTCCACGCCGGAGAGTCCCGAGTCGGCGATCTCCCGGCGGGAGCAGGCGCAGGGGTAGAGAACGCCGCCTGCCCGCAGGGCATGAAGCGCCGCATGGTAGGCGCTTTCCCGGCGCGCTTGGTAGATCACTTCCCCGTCCCACTCGAAGCCACAAGCCTCCAGCGTGCGCAGGATCGCTTCCGCCGCTTTCGGCGCCACTCGCGGCCGGTCCAGGTCTTCGATGCGCACCCGCCACTGGCCTCCCTGGGTTTTCGCCTCCAGGTAACTGCCCACCGCCGCCACCAGGGAGCCGAAATGGAGCTCCCCTGTGGGAGAGGGGGCGAAGCGGCCACGGTAGGTCGTCTCGTGGGATGAATCGGGCTCCCTCATGATCCTTCTTCCTGCGTGCGAGTATACAAGCGTTCCTCACGGTGCTCGCCCAGGCGTCGTTCCCAAGCGACAGCCGATTTCGCCACAAATCCGGCAGATGACGCTGAATCCCGGGAAAGCGTCGCTCGGGCGCAACAGGCTCGATGGGCCAATGGATGCGGTGCCCGACCGTGTCGCATGGCCAAGCCATTGGTGTACATGAAAAAGCTTCAGAGCGAAGCGGATGGCATACCCCTAGCCTGGAAATAAATAAGGCCGATTTCTGTCGGCTTTAGATCGATTGCGAACCAAGGAGAGCGTGATGAAGAAGCTCTCAGCGTTGATGGTTGCCTTTGTCCTCGCGTCGCCCGCCGCTTGGGCCCAAGAGAGGCCGGCGCAGCAGACACCGCGGGGGACGGGTCCTCAGGTTGAACTTTTCAAAAAGCTGGACGTGGACGGCGACGGCCACCTGTCTAAGCTGGAGGCGGCGGCCGTGCCCGCGGACACGCGGCTGGATTTCGATGGCCTCGACCGGAATCGGGATGGCAAGCTGTCCATGGGCGAGTTCATGGCTCAGCCGAGCGTTTCGGGGAGGGCAGAGGGCAGACGGGTCGACTGAGTGGGCGGGAAAGGGCAAAAAAGGAGATTACGTTACATCGAGCTGCCCTTGACCGTGTATTGGCGTTTCTCGCCAGCTTGACCGCATGCGCTGGCTTGAGCGAGAGGGGGTGCGATACAGCGATCGACGCCAGCGTGGACGCTGCGGCCATCGAAAGTGCGCTGGCCGGCAGCCGCCGACGCGGCAGCCGGCGGCATCATCGGGCAGGACCCTCGAGGTCAGCA
>NZ_DAIRTR010000067.1:0-16951 GCF_036803785.1 Pelomicrobium sp.
GGCCCAGCCCCACAGGAGCGGCATCACCGCGCGCCCTCTCCGAGGCAGCGCCAGCCTCCGCCACCATTTACGCAACCCCTTGCCCGGTCGCCAGCTCAGCCACGGCCTCAAGGCAGTCACGCCAAGCAAACAAAGCCCACTGATGCCAGCAGAACTACAAAAGGCTCGGCGCCCGGGCAAGGGTCAGCCACCATGCGGAGCGCTCTTTTTTTGTCGCAGCCTAGGATCGGGTTCGCCACGGGGCGTTCTTCGTGGAGATACATGTCATGCAGAAAGCATACGGTTGCAGTGTTCAGACCGGGCTCTTCCTTTTCGCAAGCCTCACAAATGACGAAGTTTTGGCTCCCCGTCCCAAGCCACGATATCAGATCGTCATCGCACGCTTTGCACTGAAAGCCTTTAGATCCATGCAAACGTTTGCCGCTACGAATTCAAAAAAGGAATTGACCTCTTGGGGTGCTTTGGAACGGAGGCAAGCCACGGTACGCCGTCTCTGTGCACAAGAAAGGCTCCGAAAGGTTAACTTTTGTGAAACGGAACCGCCCGGCCAGACGGAAGGCCGTCGCTGGGGCGGAATGCCCTACGCCCTGCGCCTTGCTGAAGAATCTCTTTGCCTGCCGCTGTCTAAATGGAATGGAGCGGACTGCCGCTGGCGGCTGCGCCGAACGCGCGCTCCATCGATGGAAAGGAGGCTGTTCGAATGGTGCTCATGAAAGTCCACCGCTGGTTCTACCAGGACCCGACGACGGGCGAATGGCGTCTGACGCCCCACACCATGTCTGCGGCCCAGGTCTCGCGCGTACACCCGGAAGCGAAGGTGGTGCCCTGGACCGAAGAGCCCCGCATGATCGGCGGTGAACCTTTCTATGCCGAGATGCCATCGCGGGCTGCAGCTTAAAAGCCGATCAATCCGGACGGGCGGGAGACCGCCCTTTTTTTGGATTCCGGGCCCGCGCCCAAACCACCCCACCGCCCCGGACAGGGGCGTGCGGAAACGCCTGCGAAGGGGGATGCAGCCAGGTGCATGCGCCAGCGGCGCTCACCGGACCTCGGTCCGGGCAGCAGGAAGATCGTTAAGAAGTGCAAGGGGCAGCGCGCCGGCCGTCGATTCGCCTTATCGTTATGGGTACGAGCCGAGTGTAACCCGTCGCCGTCGTTTACAAGGGGACGCAGACGCCCACCCAGGGCGTCAGGAAAGGTGGACTAGATACCTGTCGTTTAGGGGATCTCCACAAGTCGGCGCAAGAATTGCTTGAGGTGAAGGGAGCGCAGCGGTTTTCGTCCACGCAGGCCCCCAACGGCGCCGGAAGGACGCAAAGCAAGTCAAACAAAACACCCCGTGCGAGGGCACGGGTCAGAGAAAGGGAAAGCAAATGCCAGACCTCGCCGCCCTGTTGCAGCTCGACGGGCTCGCCCGGCGCCTCGTATCCCAAGCGAGCCGGGATGAGCTGGCCGAAGCCGCCAGACTACTCGCCCTCAATTTGGCGTGCTACCAGCACCACTATGGACCCCTCCCCCTCAAGGAACCCGCCATACCGCCCGCGGAGCTGGACGAGGCACACGTTGCGCTGGTGACCAACGGGACCGAAATTCTTGTCACCGTGCTGGAAGGATTGAAACTATCCCACCGCAGGGACGCGAGAAGCCAGTAGAAGGGGACAGAGACTGCGCTCCCGCACCTCGGAAAGCTTTTTTTCTGTCTGTTGGCAAGCCTTCCGATCCCCACGCCGCGCCCAGGGCCGGCTATCGCAGTTTCGCGCGAAACGGCCTCAGTCAGCGTCGGGCTCTCCTCTGGGCAGTCAGGAGCACCAGCAAGCTTAGACAGCCCATCAGCATCGCCGCCATCCCCGCCAACAGCAAGGTGCCTACCTGGAAGCCGGCGAGCCAATAGGCGCCGCTCAGTCTGACCACCACGGCCACGGCGCACACCAGAACGCCGGCGAGCCCCGCCAAGCGCCCGACCCACAGCAGTAACGGTTCCATTTCTGTCCTCCTCGCCTCGCCGCGCCTTGATTCCTGCGCGCCTCATCAGCATGCCACAGAGGCCCGAAGGCTGGGTATCAGGGCTCTCCCCGTCGGCGTCGCAGGATCCCCTCCCAGCGGCACGCTAGGTTGAAGCAGCGGTAACGACGAACGGGATAGAAAAAGCTGAGCAGGCGGTCGGCGGGCCGGCGCCGGATGCGCTCCACGGGACCGCCGCAATAGGGACACTTGCGAGCAGCCGCCACGCAAGACCCGACAGCCTCGCGTCTCAGCCATGGAGGGTTCATGAGGGCTTTGCAGGTTGCCTGCGCGCGCCTTGACCGCCGACGATTAGTCGGCGCTTGCAGTATTGGCCTACCACGGGAAGTTGCGGTGGTGGGCCGTGAGGGATTCGAACCCCCGACCGTTGGATTAAGAGTCCACTGCTCTACCAGCTGAGCTAACGGCCCGGGAGGGAGTCTGAGGACATTATTTGCCCACCCCTTCCTTCTGTCAACGAGCACGGGCGCTAGAGGCCTCCTTCTGCCGCTCAGCCCGCGATGTGACTGACGATAAAGCGCTTGACCGCTTCTGAGTCCGGGTCCAGGAGCTCGTAGCGCTGGGGGCGCCTTTCCAAATCCTCGTATCCTGGCGGAATTTCCGGATCGCGGCCCAGCGCCTCGCGTATCGTGTCGGCGAACTTGGCGGGCAAGGCAGTCTCCAGGCAGATCAGCGGCACACCCGGTTCCCGGTACTCGAGTCCTACCTTGAGCCCATCGGCAGTGTGAGTGTCGATCATGACGTGGTAATCATGATAGACGCGGCGTATGGTGGCAAGCCGGTCCGCGTGGGTGCTAGAGCCCGAGATGAAGCCGCAGCCTTCCACTGCACGCCAATAGGCGGTTCCGGCGAGGTCGAAGCCGCCTTGCCGCTCCACGGCCCGCCACAGCCCAGCCGTCACCACGGCGTCGCGGCCCACCACGTCGTGGATGAAGCGCTCGAAGTTAGATGCCTTGGAAATGTCCATGGAGGGGCTGGAGGTGTGGATCACCTCGGCGCTCCTGCGCACCCGGTAGCGGCCGGTTCTGAAGAACTCGTCCAGTACGTCGTTTTCGTTGGTAGCAAGAATCAGCCTGCGGATAGGAAGCCCCATCATGCGGGCGATGTATCCGGCAAAGATGTTGCCAAAATTGCCGGTAGGAACGGCGAAGGAAACCTCCTCGCTATTATCTCGGGTGACAGCGAAGTAGCCCTTAAAGTAATAGACCACTTGGGCAACCACCCGGGCCCAGTTGATGGAGTTGACCGCGCCAATTCGGTAGCGGGCCTTGAAAGCCGCGTCCGCGTTCACCTGCTTGACGACGTCCTGGCAGTCGTCGAACACACCGCGGATTGCCAGGTTGAAGATGTTGGGATCCAACAGGGAATACATCTGGGCGGTCTGGAACGGGCTCATCTTTCCATAGGGAGAGAGCATGAACACGCGGATGCCCCGTTTGCCCCGCATGGCATACTCCGCCGCTGAGCCGGTGTCGCCAGAGGTGGCTCCCAGGATGTTGATCTGTGTTCCCTCCCGCTCCAGCACATACTCGAACAGGTTGCCGAGCAGCTGCATCGCCACGTCCTTGAAAGCCAAGGTGGGCCCGTTGGAGAGCCTCAGAAGATGCAGCCCCGGTTCCAGTGTCTTCACCGGAGTGATCTCGTCGCTACGAAAAATCTCCTTGCTATACGTGTGCTCGACCAGCCTCTTGAGATCCTCCGATGGAATATCGTCGGCGAAGCGACGAATGATCTCGAAGGCGAGCTCCGGGTAGGGACGGCCACGTAGGCCAGCGAGCTCCGCTTCGCCCAAGCGTGGGTAGGCTTCCGGCACCACCAGGCCACCATCGGGGGCAAGCCCCTCCAGCAGGATTTGGCAAAAGGATTGGGGCACCATGCCGCCCCGGGTGCTCACGTAACGCACGGCCGAGACCCCGCTTTGATGGAGCAGGCATGCCGTCCGGCGCGACGGACCAATGCAAAGAACGTGACCTTTATGCCCATCCGTACCTGCTCGTCAGTGGCGGTTCAGCATTTCCAGTCGTATCCGGGTTGCCGGGCCGATAAGGGTGGGCAGCGCCTCAATCTTAGCGATGGCGGCGTTCATCCGCGCTTCGATCGTCTTGTGGGTGAGGATGATGATGTCCGCCTGATCCTCTCCTTCCGCCGGCTCCCGCTGCAAGATGGCGTCGATGGAAATTTCCAGGTCCGCCAGAACCCGTGTCACATCGGCCAGCACCCCTGGCCGGTCCAGGGCCCGTAGCCGCAGGTAGTAGCACGTTTCCACCTGGTCCATGGGCAGGATGGGGATATCCTGGACCGCATCGGGCTGGAAAGCCAGGTGAGGCACCCGGTTGTTGGGGTCCACCGTATGTAGCCGAGTCACGTCCACGAGGTCCGCCACCACTGCCGAGGCCGTAGGCTCAGCGCCCGCGCCAGCGCCGTAGTATAGGGTCGGCCCCACCACATCCCCCTTCACTAGGATGGCGTTCATCACCCCCTCCACGTTGGCAATCAGCTGGCGTGCTGGCACCAGGGTAGGGTGTACCCGCAACTCTACCCCCTCGGGGCGGCGGCGGGTAATTCCGAGCAGCTTGATGCGATAGCCGAAGGCCTCGGCGTAGCGGATGTCCTCCCGCGTGAGCCGGGAAATGCCCTCGGTGTAGCACTTGTCGAACTGCATCGGAATGCCAAAGGCAATGGCCGACATGATAGTGAGCTTGTGAGCGGCATCGATGCCCTCGATGTCGAAAGTGGGATCGGCCTCGGCATACCCCCGCCCCTGGGCCTCTCTCAACACCTCTTCGAAGCTCGCGCCCCGGTCCCGCATCTCGGACAGGATGAAATTACTCGTACCATTGATGATCCCGGCGATCCACTCGATGTGATTAGCGGTCAGGCCCTCTCGCAGGGATTTGATGATGGGCACGCCCCCTGCCACCGCGGCCTCGAAGGCCACCATGACGCCCATTTTCTGGGCGGCGGCGAAGATTTCGTTGCCGTGGAGCGCAAGTAGCGCCTTGTTGGCCGTGACCACGTGCTTTTTGTTCTCGATGGCGGCCATCACCAGCTCCCGCGCCACTGTGGTTCCACCGATCAGCTCCACCACGATGTCGATTTGGGGGTCTTTCACCACCTCGAAGGCATCGGCGGTGACCCGCACGCCCTCGCCCGCGATGGCCTGAGCCTTTTGCGCGTTGCGGTCCGCCACTGCGGTGATGACGATTTCCCGGCCGGCCCGGCGGGTGATCTCCGCTTTGTTGCGCTTGAGCACGCGGAACGTGCCCCCGCCCACGGTCCCCATGCCCAGAAGCCCTACCCTGATTGGTTTCATCTGTGCTTCGCTCTCTATGCTTCAATGTGTCACGGACGAGCGACCTCCTTACAGCAATCCGTCCTTGCGGAACATTTCCTTGATTCCTCGGATCGCCTGGCGGATGCGGGGCTCGTTTTCGATCAGTGCGAAGCGCACGTGATCGTCGCCGTACTCGCCGAAGCCGATCCCGGGAGACACGGCCACCTTGGCGTCGCGGAGCAGCTTTTTCGCGAACTCAAGGGAGCCCAGACCGCGATAGGCGTCAGGAATCTTGGCCCATACGTACATGGTGGCTTTGGGGACATTCACCATCCAGCCGGCGGAATGCAGGCCCTGACACAGCACGTCTCGGCGCCTCTGGTATCCCTGGCGGATCTGCTCCACGCAGTCCTGGGGCCCCTCCAGGGCGACGATGGCTGCCACCTGGATCGGGGTGAAGGTGCCGTAATCGTGATAGCTCTTGATCCGGGCAAGGGCCGCCACCAGGTCTTTGTTGCCCACCATGAAGCCCACTCGCCAGCCGGCCATGTTGTAGCTCTTGGACAAGGTGAAGAACTCCACGGCCACGTCTCGGGCGCCCGGCACCTGCATGATGGAGGGAGCGCGGTAGCCATCGAACACGATGTCGGCGTAGGCGAGATCGTGCACCACGTAGATGTCGTGCTCCCTAGCGAGAGCCACTAGCCGCTCGAAAAAGGCAAGCTCCACACAGTGGGTGGTGGGATTGCTAGGAAAGCAGCAGATCAGGAACTTGGGCTTGGGGTAAGAGTCCTTGATCGCTTTTTCCAGCTCCTCAAAGAAATCCACCCCTGGCACCATGGGGACGTGCCGGATGTCGGCCCCTGAGATGACCGGTCCGTAGATGTGGATCGGGTAGCTGGGATTGGGCACCAGGACCGCGTCACCTCGGTCCAGAGTGGCGAGTGCCAGATGGGCAATGCCCTCTTTGGAACCGATGGTAACGATCGCCTCCGCATCGGGATCCAGCTCGACCCCATAGCGGCGCTGATACCAGGTGCAGATAGCCCGCCGCAACCGGGGAATGCCCTTGGACACCGAATAGCGGTGGGTATCCGGCCGCTGGGCCACTTCCACTAGCTTGTCCACGATGTGCTTGGGAGTCGGCCCGTCGGGGTTGCCCATACCGAAGTCGATGATGTCCTCCCCGCGCCGGCGCGCGGCGAGCTTGAGCTCCCCGGTAATGTTGAATACGTAGGGAGGCAGGCGCTTGATGCGCGGAAACTCTTCCATGGTCGCAGGTCAAATCCTTGGGCTCCGGCGCAAACCCCAAACCCTTTGGGAGCCGCCGCCCGGCCTAGCCGGACAAAAAGTTTATAATGCTACCGAGGAGTCAAGCCTGCCGCAACGACCGTCATGAAGCTCCATCTCACCCACGTGGGGGACAAAAACGTGGTCACCGGCTACGGACACGACCACGTGATGGTCAACCGCCGGCGCTACGACAGGAGCTTAGTGATTCTTCCCGAGCGCCTGATCGAGAACTGGGAGGTGCGTGCCTTTTCGTCTCTCGCCCGGGAGCACATCCAGTTTCTCGCCAGCCTCGGGGTGGAGATCGTGCTACTCGGCACGGGGGAGCGGCTGCGCTTTCCCGATCCCAGCCTGCTCGAGCCTCTGGTGACAGCCGGCATCGGCTACGAGATCATGGATACCCACGCCGCCTGTCGCACCTACAATATCCTCATGGCCGAGGATCGGAAGGTCGTGGCAGCCCTAATCCTCGGCTGAAACCCCTTAGCCCGGCAGCAAATCGGCAAAGCTCGCCACAGAGTCAAACTCCGTGACGGCGATCTCCCGAGCGGCGGAATCGGGCCGGCGCACCGCGACCAGGTAGCGGATGCCAAAGTCCCGCGCCGAGCGCAGCACCGGCAGGCTGTCGTCCACCAGGACGGTGCGCTCCGGATCGAAGGGCTTAAGCGCCTGCAACCGCCTCCAGAAGCCGGGGGCCTCCTTGGGCAGCCCAAGCCCATGGGAGCAGACGAGCCCGTCCAGGTAGCGCCCAAGCCCGGTGCGCTTGAGCTTCAATTCCAGGCTCTTTTGATGGGCGTTGGTGACCAGCACCGTCTGCTTGCCCCGGGAGCGCATCTCCATCAAAAAGGGCACGACGTGGGGATGGACCGCGATCAGGTGCTCCACCTCTGCCTTGAGCCGGGCGATGTCCAGACCCAGCTCCCGCGTCCAGTAATCCACGCAATACCAGTCCAGCGTGCCAGCCTTGCGGCGGTAACGCTCGATCAGGTCCTCCCGCGCCCGCTGAAGGCTCAAGCCGTGCTTCTCGGCGTAACGGCGGGGCACGTGGGTGAGCCAGAAGTGATTGTCGAAATTGAGGTCGAGCAGGGTCCCATCCATGTCCAGCAGGACCGTGTCCACCGTGTCCCAGGCGATCATGGCGCCCTCAAAGCTCAGACAGCACCTTGATGTGAGCCGCGACGCTGCGTCCCAGGGCGTGCAGGTCGTAGCCCCCCTCCAGCACAGAGACGATGCGCCCTTGCGCGTAGCGGTCTGCGATCTCCTTGATGCGTTGTGTAACCCAGGCGTAATCGGACTCCACCAGCAGGAGGGAAGCCATGTCGTCGTCCCGGTGCGCGTCGAAGCCAGCGGAGACGAAGATCATCTGGGGCTTGAAGCGCTCAAGCGCCGGCAGCCAGTGCTCGGAGACGACGGCGCGGAACTTGGCGCCATTACTGTAGGCGGGCAGCGGGATGTTCACCATCCGCTCCGAACGTCCTTCCACCCCGCTGTAGGGATAAAAGGGGTGCTGGAAAATAGACACCATCATGACGCGCGGGTCGTCGCGGAAGATGTCCTCGGTGCCGTTGCCGTGGTGCACGTCGAAGTCCACGATGGCGACCCGCTCGAGCCGGTGGTGCTCCAGGGCGTGGGCGGCGCCCACCGCCACGTTGTTGAAGAAGCAGAACCCCATCGCCCGAGCGCGCTCGGCATGGTGACCGGGCGGGCGCACGTTACAGAAGGCCGTGCCCGCCTTTTTGCCGATCACCAGGTCGGTTGCTAGAATGGCGGCACCTGCGGCACGTAACGCCGCCTTCAGGCTGTGGGGGTTCATGGCGGTGTCCGGGTCGAGGTGCACCAGCCCTTGCTTGGGAGCGGCCGCTTGCAGCGCATCGAGGTAGTGGGGGGCGTGGACCCGCTCCAGTTGTTCTCGGGTTGCAAGGGGCGCCTGCGCGTGCGTCAGGCAGTTCATCAAACCGGAGGCGATGAGCTGATCCTCAATGGCCCGGATGCGGGCGGGGCACTCCGGGTGGTAGGCGCCCATGTCGTGCAGGGCACAGTCGGGATGGGTGATGAGCACCGTGCTCAATCGAGCCTCCTCCATTTGCTGGCCTGGCGCGCGCCGGCGCTTCTATGGCAGACATCTTACGGCGGCCCTTAAGTCCTGTCCATGACGCTGCGCCCGTGACCGTATCTACCGAAAAGCACTATCTCACGCCGCTCTTCGCCCCCCGGTCGGTAGCCATCGTGGGGGCGAGCGAGCGCCCCGGAACGGCGGGCCGCGTGCTGTTGGAAAACCTGCTCGCGGAGCAATTCGAGGGCGCGGTCTATCCGGTCAATCCAAAGCATACCCAGGTGCTCGGGCGCGCGTGCTACCACTCCCTAGAGGAGGTGAGCGCCAGCGTGGACCTGGCGGTCGTCGCCACGCCGGCGGCGGCGGTCCCGGAAATCATTGCCGCCTGCGCCCGCAAGGGGATCCGCGCCGCGCTGATCGTCAGCGATGGACTGTCTTCCGCCCATCCCCAGGGGCTGCGCCTGCTACGGCAGACCCTGGCAGCGGCGCAGGCGGGCGGCGTGCGCATCCTGGGACCTGCCTGCCCGGGCATCCTGCGGCCTGCAGCCCGTATCAACCTCGCCTACAGCCGCTTCCGGGCGCTTCCCGGGGCCATCGCCCTCGTCTCCCAGTCCGCAGCCCTCACCAATGCCATCCTGGACTGGGCCCAGGCGGATGGAGTGGGTTTTTCCAGCGTCGTCACCGTGGGCGATGGTGCCGACGTGGGCTTCGGCGAGATACTGGATTACCTGGCCTGGGACATGGGCACCGAAAGCATCCTGCTGTATCTGGAGGGCGTGTTCTCCCCCCGGCGGTTCGTGAGCGCGCTGCGCCTGGCGGCCCGAGCCAAGCCGGTGATCGTGGTGAAGACCGGCCGATGTCCCGCCGGCTACCAGGCTGCCCTCACCCATTCGGGGGCCCTCGTGGGGTCCGACGACGTGTTCGATGCCGTCCTGCGCCGGGCGGGCGCGGTGCGAGTGAGGACCTTCAGCCAGCTTTTTTCCGCCGCCAAGTGCCTGAGCGCCCGCTACCGGCCCACCGGCAACCGGCTCGCCATCGTCACCAACGGGGGCGGGGCCGGGGTCCTCGCTGCCGACTGGGCGGCCAACCTCGGCATCGAAGTGCCTGCTCTCGCGCCCCCTCTCCTGGAGCGCCTCGCCGCGGTCCTGCCCGCCGGCTGGTCTCGGAATAATCCCTTGGACCTCACGGGAGAGGCGACCGCCGAGCACTACAGCCGCGCCGTACGCGCCTGCCTTGAAGAGACGGGCATCGACGGCGTGCTGGTGATTCTCACGCCCCACGTCAACACCCGAGCGGCCCAGGTGGCGGAAGCGGTGGCGCACACCGCCCGGGATTTCAGAAAGCCGGTGGTGGCCTGTTGGATGGGGGGCGAGGACGTGGAGGAAGGACGCCGAGTCCTGGCCCGCGCGCGGCTGCCCGTGTTTCGCACGCCGGAGCCCGCCGTAGAGGCCTTCTCCCACATCGCCACCCATTACCGCAACCAGCAATTGCTGCTGCAGGTCCCCTATTCCACCTCCCGAGCCGACCGGCCGGATACCGAGGGAGCGCGTCTGGTGATCGAGAACGCCTTGGCAGAGAAGCGCACGGTGCTCTCGGAAATGGAGTCTAAGTCCCTGCTGGCGGCGTTTCGCATCCCGGTCGCCCGCACCGTGGTGGCCCGCTCCCTTCCCGAGGCGATCATGGTAGCCGAACAGATGGGTTTTCCCTTGGCGATGAAGATCAACTCCCCGGACATCCCCCACAAAAGCGACGTGGGTGGGGTGAAGCTCAACATCGCCACCGTGCAGCAACTGCGCTCGGCATTCAACGAGATCACCAGGGGTGTGGCGGCCCGCCTGCCCGAAGCCCGTATCGACGGAGTAACCCTCCAGCCCATGACAGTCAAGCCCCATGGGCGCGAGCTCATGGTGGGCATCGCCACCGATCCCGTGTTCGGTCCGGTCATCACCTTTGCCGCCGGTGGCATCGCGGCCGAAGTCATGGAAGACCGGGCCGTGGGCCTGCCGCCTCTCAACGCGCTGCTCGCAAAAGACCTGATCGAGCGCACCCGGGTGGCTCGCATGCTCGGACCCTTCCGCCACTTACCCGCGATCCATATGGATGCCCTCGTCACGGTGTTGTTGCGGGTCTCGGAAATGGCGAGCGAGCTGCCCTGGATCCGGGAGATGGACATCAACCCCCTCATCGTGGACGAAGAAGGGGCGATCGCCGTGGACGCCCGAGTGACCGTGGAGCACACCTCCCCCGGACCGGGCACGCGCTATGCCCACATGGCCATTTGCCCCTACCCGGCGCATCTGATCCAGCGCTGGAGTCTCGCCGACGGCACCGAAATCACCATCCGGCCCATCCGCCCCGAGGACGCGGAGCTGCTGCAGACCTTCGTGCGCAGCCTCTCGGAAGAGTCCCGCTATTTCCGTTTCATCAGCACCGTGCAGGAACTCTCCCCCCGGACCGTGGCTCGCCTCACCCAGATCGACTACGACCGGGAGATGGCGCTCATCGCCGTGCTGGCCGAAGGCGAGCGGGAAGTGGAGCTGGGTGCTGCCCGCTACGTCACCAACCCCGACGGGGAGAGCTGCGAATTTGCCCTGGTGGTGGCCGACGCCTGGCAGGGACGTGGGATCGGCACCAAGCTCATGCATTCCCTCATGGAAGTAGCCCGAGCGAACGGCCTCAAGGCCCTGGTGGGCGACGTGCTCGCCAGCAACGCCAATATGTTGAGGTTGATGGAAAAGCTCGGCTTCGCCATCGAGAATCATCCCGAAGACCCCAGCCTCAAGCGGGTCCGCAAAGCCCTGTGAGGGCCACGACATGGCAAGCGCCGTCGAGCGAGTGGTCCGACAGGCAAGCACCATCGTCCTGGGCAAGGAGCGGCAGATCCGGCTGGCCCTCGCCTGCCTCCTCGCTCGGGGGCATCTGCTCATCGAAGATCTGCCAGGCGTGGGCAAGACCACCCTGGCGCAGGTGCTGGCGAAATCCCTGGGGCTTGAGTTTCGACGCATCCAGTTCACCGCTGACCTGCTGCCAGCGGACATCGTGGGGGTTTCCATCTACGAGCGGGACAGGGGCACCTTCAAGTTCCACCCCGGGCCCATTTTCAGCCAAGTCATCCTGGCCGACGAGGTAAACCGGGCGACCCCCAAGACCCAGAGCGCCCTGCTGGAAGCGATGGAGGAACATCAGGTAACCCTTGAAGGGGAAACCCGCGCCCTGCCCCGTCCCTTCTTCGTCATTGCCACCCAGAACCCGTCTCATCAGGTGGGAACCTTTCCGCTGCCCGAATCTCAACTCGACCGCTTTCTCATGCGCATCCACCTGGGCTACCCGGATCCCCAGGCCGAGCGCGGGCTGCTCAAGGGAATCGAGCGCCGGGAGCTGCTGGCAGCGCTCACACCCTGCATGGAGGCCGCAGAGCTGGAAACGCTGCAGCAGCGGGTTCGGCGAGTGCACGCCTCCGATGCCTTGGTGGACTACCTCCAGGCCATCATCGAGTTCACGCGCCGCTCGCCCCTTTTCCACACGGGCCTCTCGCCCCGGGCAGGCTTGGCGCTGCTCGCTGCTGCCCGGGCCTGGGCCCTCATGGACGAGCGGCGGGAAGTCCTGCCGGAAGACGTTCAGGCAGTGCTGCCGAGCGTGGTGGGACATCGCCTGCAGCCCGTCACCGACCGCCCGGGGGTCGATGGCAGCGCCGAGCTGAGCGGGCGCATCATCGCCGAAGTTCCCATCCCGTGAGCATGAGAGCGCGATCGGCAAGGGCCTGGAAAGCGGGCCTTGGGACAGCCCGCATGCGCCTGGGCGGAGCCGCTCACCGTGCCGGCGGTTCCTTGGGATCGGAACCCGGCGACCGCGACGGCGCCCGGGTCATCCTGACCCGACGCCACATTTTCATTGTACCGACACGTCATGGGCTCGCCTTCGCCGGCATGCTCTTCCTCATGTTGATCGGCGCCACTAACTACCAGTTGAGCCTGGGTTTCGCCCTAACTTTCCTGCTAGGGGCCATGGGCGCGGTCTCCATTCTCCATGCCTTCCGTACCCTGGCGGGCCTGGAGGTCTGCGCCGGCAAGACCACGCCCGGGTTCGCCGGTGAGACGGTCGCCTTCGGAATCGATCTGACCAATTGTTCCCCGAGACCGCGCTTGGCCCTCGCCCTCTCCCATCCCGGCGGCGCGATCGTCCGCTGCGATCTGTCGCCGGGACAAACCCGCCGCCTGGCCCTGTTTACCGTGGCGGACCGGCGGGGCTGGCTCAAGCTGCAGTGCCTGACCGTGTCCACCTGCTACCCGCTCGGCCTGTTCCGCGCCTGGGCGCCAGTCGCGCTCGAGCTCCGCTGCCTGGTCTATCCTCGGCCCGAGGCAGCCCGTTTCCCGCCTCCCGCCGTCCTCCAGCTCCTGGGGGGCGGAAGGGATGGCTTGGGAGCCGGCGACGATTTCCTCGGCCTGCGGGACTACCGTCCCGGCGATTCGCCCCGGCATATCGCGTGGAAAGCCGCCGCTCAGGAGCGGGGCACCCTCACCAAGCTATTCGGCGGCCATGCCGCGAAAGAGGTATGGCTCGACTGGGAGGGGCTTGCCGGCCTAGAGACGGAGACCCGGCTCTCGCGCCTCACCCGCTGGGTGCTGGATTGCGATGCCCTGGGAATCCCCTATGGGCTGCGGCTTCCGGGGACAACCCGTGCCCCGGCTCTCACCCCCGAGCACCGCCGCGCCTGTCTCGAAGCCCTGGCTCTCTTCGGTCAAGAGGATCCCGGCCGGCCCGGACCGACTCCTCGCCCATGAGCGCCGCCTCCCTCGTGGACTCTCCCCCCACCCTACGCCAGAACGCCTGGTTGCTCCTCACATTGGGGCTCGCCGTGGCGCCCCATTTACCGCGCCTCCCCCTGTGGATGTCGGCCTTGGTGCTGTTGCTGGGCTTGTGGCGCTGGTACCTGGCTATCACCGGCGGCCCGCTGCCCCCCCGGCTTTTACTCTTTGCCTTCGCCGGTGCCGCAGTGGCCGGCACCGCGCTCCATTATGGCACCCTCTTCGGTCCCTCGGGCGGCGTGGCCTTGTTCATCGTCCTGGTGGCACTCAAGCTTCTGGAATCCCGCTCGGTACGGGATGCGGTGCTCCTCGTGTTCCTGGGCTATTTCCTGGTGATCACGCTTTTCCTTTACGACCAGTCGATGTCCATGGCGGCCTACACCGCCGTGCCGATCCTCGGCCTGACCACCCTACTGGCGGCCCTCGCCCAGGGCGCAGGGGCTTCCGGTCTCGGCACCCCTTTCAGAACCGCCGCCGCGCTCCTCCTGCAAGCGTTTCCCGTGATGGTGATACTGTTCCTGTTCTTCCCGCGCCTGCCCCAGCCCCTATGGGGTGTTCCCCAGGAAACCGCCGAAGGCGTGAGTGGGCTTTCGGACGTCCTAGCGCCCGGGGATTTGAGCCGGTTGTCCCTGTCGGATGCGGTCGCCTTCCGGGTCGATTTCCAGGCTAAAGTGCCGCCGCCTTCCCACCTCTATTGGCGCGGGCCGGTGCTCACCCGCTTCGACGGACGCACCTGGTCCATGTCCCCTTCGTTAGCCTCGGGCGCCCCCCCACTGGAAGCCCTAGATGGGGGCATGACCTACACGGTAACCCTGGAACCCCACCACCGGTCCTGGCTGTTTGCCCTGGAGCTGCCGGGGCGCGGGCCGGAGCAATCCCTCTTGACACCTGACTACCAACTGGTTGCCCAAGCGCCGGTGCGAAGCCGCATTCGCTACACGGTAACCTCCTATCTGCGCCACCGGGCACAGCCCAGGCTCTCTGGCGGGGAGGCCGAAAGAGCGCTGGCGCTTCCTGCCGGTGGCAACCCCCGAGCCCGGGCCCTTGCCCTGGGGTGGAAGCGAGAACTGGGGGATGCGTCCGCCATCGTCCAGAGGGCGCTCCAGTTTTTCCGCACCGAGGACTTCTTCTACACCCTGCAGCCTCCACGCCTCGGCCGGGAGCCGGTGGACGATTTCCTGTTCAACACCCGGCGCGGCTATTGCGAGCACTACGCTTCGAGCTTCGTGTTTCTCATGCGCGCCGCCGGCGTCCCGGCCCGGGTGGTCACCGGCTACCAGGGCGGCGAGTTCAACCCCCTGGGCGGTTACCTGATCGTGCGCCAGGCCGACGCCCATGCTTGGGCGGAGGTCTGGCTCGAGTCCTCGGGCTGGCTCCGGGTAGACCCCACCGCGGCGGTGGCGCCAGAGCGGGTCGAGCGCGGGCTTGCTTCGGTAGCGACCCCGGGGGAACCGCTCTCCGTCCTCATGCGCTCGGGCAACAATTGGGCGCGACCGATCCAACTGGCGTGGGACAGCCTCACCAACGGCTGGAACCAATGGGTGCTGGGCTACGGGGGCGAGCGTCAGCGGGAGCTCTTGAGCCGTATCGGTGTCACCCACCCCGATTGGCGCTCCATGGCCGTCCTGCTGCTCGTCGGCATCGGGGCATTCACCGGGATGTTGGCCGCCGGTTTGCTGTGGCGGATGGGAGAGAGGCGGCCGGCGCCCGCGCAGCGGCTCTACCGTCGCTTCTGCCGGCGCCTTGCTCGGCACGGGCTTGCCCGCGCTCCGGGCGAAGGGCCCCGGGACTACGCGAACCGAATTGCCGCCGCCCGTCCTGAGCTCGCCGCCCAGGTGCAGGCCATCTGTTGGCTCTACATCGCCTTGCGCTACGGCACAGAAAGCGACCCGCGCCAACTCAAGCGACTACGGGCCCTGGTGGGGAGTTTTCGCCTCTAGAAGCGCTAAAGCAACAGGTCTTTGGACATGCCGCGCCGCTGGAGCAGGCGCCGCAACGATTGCAAGGCCTCCACCTGGATTTGCCTCACCCGCTCCCGGGTAAGCCCCAGGCTCTCGGCCAGTTGTTCCAAGGTCGCCACCTCGTGCCCGTTCAGGCCATAGCGGCGCTCGATCACCCAGCGGTGCTTCTCCGAAAGCTGCTGTAGCCATTCGCGCACGCAGTGCTCCAGCTGGGCCTGCTCGAGCCATAGATCAGGCGTTGGGTTGGCCTCGTCGGGGATGGACTCCCCAATGGAGAGCATGGGATCGATGTCCAGGGGCGCGTCCAGAGAAGCAGTGCGCTCGTTGAGGGACAGCACCCGGCGCACCTCCTCCACCGGCCGGTCCAGCAGATGGGCCACGTCCTCGGCGGTGGGCTCCCGCTCAGAATGGGCCTCCAGGTGACGCATGGCCCGCAGCACGGAGTTGAGCTCCTTGATTACGTGCACCGGCAGCCGGATGGTGCGGGACTGGTTCATGATGGCCCGCTCGATGTTCTGACGGATCCACCAGGTGGCGTACGTGGAGAAGCGAAAACCGCGCTCCGGATCAAACTTCTCCAGGGCATGCATGAGCCCCAGGTTGCCCTCTTCGATCAGGTCCATCAGCGCCACCCCGCGGTTGACGTAGTGCTTGGCGATATTCACCACCAGCCGCAGATTGTGCTCGATCATCTTCTGGCGCGCAGCGAAATCCCCCTGGCGGGTGAGGCGGGCAAGGTGCAACTCCTCTTCCGGGGTGAGCAGGGCGTTGTGCCCGATCTCGTTCAAATAAAGCTTGGTGACATCGGAAAGGAGGTCGCCGGTCAAAGCCTCAGGCTCATACAGCGCCTCCTCGGAAGCAAGCGGCGGCTCCGGGGTCGGCTCCAGAGACTCCTCTTCGTGGGGGAAGCTGTCGTTGCTCATGAAGCCTTGTCCGCCGGTAGATACTTGAGGGGATCCACCGGCTTGCCGTAACGCCGAATCTCGAAGTGCAGCTTCACCTGGTCGGCATCCGTATTGCCCATCTCCGCGATCTGCTGGCCTTTGGCGACGCTTTGCCCTTCTTTCACCAGAATCTCCCGGTTATGGGCGTAGGCCGACAGGTAGACACTATTATGCTTGATGATGACCAGCTTGCCATAGCCCCGCAAGCCACTGCCGGTATAGACCACCTTGCCGGGAGCGCTGGCGTACACTGGCTGGCCCATGCGGCCGGCGATGTCGATTCCCTTGCTCGTCTCGGAGAAGCGGGAAATGAGCTTGCCGCTCACGGGCCAGGCCCACTCTATTTCCCCGTCCCCTTCCGGGTCCAGCGCGGGTTTCGTCTCCGGCTTGGGCTCGGGCCTCGCTTCCGGCTTGGGCGGAGTGGCCGACTCGGGCTTAGCCGCGGCGAGCGGCGCCCCGCTTTTCATCCGGGAAAGGGCCTCCTCCGAGTAAGGGAGTTTGTAGCCCTTCGGCTCGGTCTTGAAGGTGAACGAGTCGCCCAGGGGCTTCGCCTCGATGCCTGCAGGCACGATGAGGGGCGCGGTGACCACTTCGCCCGGCTC
>NZ_DAIRTR010000068.1:0-16920 GCF_036803785.1 Pelomicrobium sp.
CGTCGGCCCGGCCTGGAAATCACGGTGAAGCTCGATAGCGGTGGCCTGATCGCGGTGACCCAGGAGGCTGACGAGAGCTTCAAGCCCGGCGACCGGGTGAGGGTGGTGTCCGGCGGCGGCGCGACCCGGGTCACCCACTACTAAGCCCAACGCGCAACCGAGAGGCTGCCCGGTGCACCTGGGACGGGCAGGGATTTCATCCAGGATTAGCGGGTCCTTCACGCAGCCGTCACGGTGCTCGCCTATAGTGGCGCTGGCCGTGGAGAAGGAATCGACCGTGCTGACCCGACAATCGCCCCTGTGCCCGGTGCAGCGCTCGCGGCTCCGGCTTGAGTTCGCCCAGTCTCCGGAAGACGTCCTGGAGGCCCAGCGGCTGCGCTACCGGGTGTTCGGAGAGGAAATGGGCGCGCGCCTGAAGAGCGCCCATCTGGGCATCGATCGCGATCTGTACGACCCGTACTGCGAGCACCTGCTGGTGCGCGACCGCGAGACCCACGAAGTGGTGGGCACCTACCGCATCCTAAGCCCCGAGAACGCCAGGCGTATCGGCGGCTACTATTGCGAGGACGAGTTTGACCTGGTGCGGCTCGCCCACCTGGGCCCGCGCCTTGTGGAGCTGGGGCGCTCCTGTGTACACCCCGATTATCGCAACGGCGCCATCATCGCCCTGCTCTGGTCGGGCATCGCCGCCTACATGCGCCGCCACGGATACGAGTATCTGATCGGCTGCGCGAGCATCGCCATGGGCGACGGGGGACGGATGGCGGCCAGCCTCTACCAGCACCTGCGCCGGCGCTTCATGAGTCCGGTGGAATACCGGGTGTTTCCGCGCTGCCCTCTTCCCCTCGCTGCGCTCAAGACGGAGTGGGACGCCTCCGTTCCGCCCCTGATCAAGGGTTACCTGCGCCTCGGCGCGTGGGTATGCGGCGACCCGGCCTGGGATCCCGACTTCAATACCGCGGATCTCCTCCTTCTGTTGCCCATGCACCGCCTGAACGAGCGCTATGCGCGCCATTTCCTGAAAGATCATCACCACGCCTAGCCTGCATTCTTTCGTCCGTTCCGTGGGGCGGATCGTGCGCCTAGTGGTTCACCTGGCGGCGGGGCTCCTGCGCGTGACTTTTCAGTACCCGCGGCTCGACCGGTCCGCTCGAGCCCGGGTCATGCAGCGCTGGTCTCGCCAGCTGCTCGGCATTCTGGGTGTGGAGCTTGCCGTGACCGGCGAGCCTCCCGGTGTCGAACCGGGCATGGAGGTGGTGGTGGCGAATCACGTTTCCTGGCTCGACATCTTCGTCATCTCCGCGGTGAGCCCATGCCGTTTCGTGGCCAAGGCGGAGATCCGGCGCTGGCCGGTGATCGGTTACCTGAGCGAGCGGGCGGGAACGCTTTTCGTCGAGCGCAGCCGGCGCCATGACGCGGCGCGGGTGAACGCAGCGATCCGGCAGCTGTTGACTGCCGGGGAGCGCCTGGCGGTCTTTCCCGAAGGCACCACCACCGACGGCACCGAGCTGAAAATCTTTCACCCCTCCCTGCTCCAACCCGCCGTGGAGGTGGGAGCGCCCGTCCATCCCGCAGCGCTGCGCTATCGAGATGGCTCGGGAGCCCTGTCCCGGGCGGCGCCCTACGCCGGGGACGTGAGCTTCGCCGGCTCCCTCGGGCGCCTCCTGCGCGAGCCTTACACCCGGGCCGAGATCGTCTTCTGTTCGCCGATTGACGCTCGCGGCTTCACCCGCCACACGCTGGCCCGGGCGTCGGAGCAGGCCATCGCCGCCGCCCTCAACCTGCCCCTTCCCCGCAGGCGACCTGGAACACCTGCCGATCCTCCAGGCGCAAAGCCGTCAGCTTTCCTCCCCACACGCAGCCCGTATCGAGCGTCGCCACCGTCTCGGTGAGGGCAAGCCCATGGGCGGCCCAATGGCCGCAGACGATGAAATGGCTGCGACTACGGCGCCCGGGCACGGCGTACCAGGGCAGGCAGCCGGCGGGGGCGAGCTCGGGGGGGCCGGTGTAGGTGAACTCCATGCGACCGTCCGGAGTGAGGATTCGAA
The DNA here is from genome assembly GCF_036803785.1 of Pelomicrobium sp. Taxonomy (NCBI): domain Bacteria; kingdom Pseudomonadati; phylum Pseudomonadota; class Hydrogenophilia; genus Pelomicrobium; species Pelomicrobium sp. Next base: position 2,049 of record NZ_DAIRTR010000068.1, read on the forward strand.
GCCGCGTCATGGCGTTGACGATCGCCCGCAGGCGCTCATAGCCGGTTAAGCCTTCGTCCCACCGGTCTGGCCGATTGCCGTACATATGGCGGCAGAAGCCGTCCAGGTCCTGCACCAGGGCTTGCTCCACTTCCCGCCCCAGCTCGAGGGCCTGGGGCACGCTCCACTCGGGCAGCAGTCCCGCGTGCACCAGGAGGGCAGAGCCTTCGGCGTAGATCAGAGGGCGGCGGCGCAGCCAGTCGAGCAGCTCGTCCCGGTCGGGTGCCCCCAGCACCTCCCCCAGGGTATCCTGGCGATGGAGGTGGCGCGCCCCCCGCGCAGCCGCCAGCAGATGGAGGTCATGGTTGCCCAGCACCGTCACCGCCGCTGTACCCAGGCGTTTCACGAAGCGCAGGGTCTTGAGGGAGGCGGGACCGCGATTGACCAGGTCGCCGGTGAACCAGAGCCGGTCCCGGGACGGATCGAAGCGGATCGCTTCGAGTAAGCGCCGCAGCGCATCGTAGCAGCCCTGCACGTCGCCGATCGCGTAGGTGGCCATGGTTCTGGGCGAAACAAAAAAGGCGCAGACCCGGGTCTGCGCCCGCGTGACCCTTTCGTTCGTCCCTACTTGGCGTGCTCCACCATGTAGTCCACCGCGGCCTTCACTTCCGCGTCGGACAGGGCGGGATTGCCTCCCTTGGGGGGCATGGCACCCTTGCCCTTGAGGGCGGACGTGTAAAGCGCCTCCATGCCCTGGGCGACGCGGGGGCTCCAGGCCGCTTTGTCCCCATATTTCGGCGCACCGGCGACCCCCGCGGCATGACAGGCGGCGCAGGCTTTTTGATAGACCGCCTGGCCGTCCAGGGCGGCGGTCTGGGTGCCCGCCGCAGGCGCCGGGGTTTGCACCGGCGCAGGGGCGGGGGTGGCTGCGGCAAGGCGCTGGGCCTCGGCTTCGGCAGCGGGGGTGCCGGCCACCACCAGGGTTCCCACCGGCTTTAACCGCTGCGCCACGGCCTCCGGCGTCATCGCCTCTTTCGGCGCTTTGATGCCGGCGGTCATCAAGTGGGCGATCATCACGATGACGAGCACCGGCACGAGGAAGGCGAGCACCACCGTGATGATGAGTTGCTTCGGCGTCTTGATGAGGGAAGGATGCTCTTCGATATGGATGTCTGCCATGCCGGGTTCCAGGGGCAAAAAAGTCGTGGAATTATAGCGGCTTTGCGCAAGGCGCTCAAAGCATGGGCGTGGACGCACTCGCGGGAACGGGGCATAATACAGGCCCCACGCGCCCGTAGCTCAGCTGGATAGAGTGTCGGCCTCCGGAGCCGAAGGTCGTGAGTTCGAATCTCGCCGGGCGCGCCACCGCCTCCCTGCCTGCACCAGGTGTCGTGACAAAGCGGGGTGACGCTTGCCCGCGCTTCGAAATCCGGCCGCTGCACACAGCCCTCGTGATCCGCAACCCGGTCGGGTGAGGGGCGAGGATCTGCTCGATCTGTTGGGCGCCCGCTGCGGCATCGTGTGCGCCGTGGGTGCGGGGGGGAAGAAGAGCGTGCTCCAGCGCCTCGCCGCCCTCCATCCGGGGCCCTTAGCCTTTACCGCTACGGTCCTCACACCACCTCTGCCGGCGAGCCTTTCCGTTACCCAGGTGGTGGCCGAGGAGCCCATGCTCTCGGAACGAGTGCGGGCGGCAGCCGCTCGCCACCCCAAGGTGGCGTATTTCGCTCCAAGCGGAAAGGCGACGAGGCTTGGGGGCGTGGCGCCAGCCGTGGTGGCGCAGATCCACCGAGAGGCCGGTTTCGCCCTCACTCTGGTCAAGGCCGACGGGGCCCGCATGCGTTGGATCAAATGTCCGGAGGAGGACGAGCCCCGGATCCCCCTGGGCACTGCCACCGTCATCGCGCTCGTTTCCGCCCGAGCCATCGGCGAACCCCTGTCCGAGCGTGTGGCTCACCGCGTCGACCGGATCGAGGCAGTGAGCGGGGCCAAGCGGGGCGAGCCGCTCACGCCGGAGCAGGTGGCGCGGCTCATGGCCTCCGAAGAAGGCCTCATGAAAGGGATCGGTTCGGCGCGGGTGGTGCCGGTGATCAACATGGTAGACGACCCCGGGCGAGAGGTCCTGGCCCGTCAAGCGGCGGAAGCTGCCCTGGCCCTCACCCGACGCTTCGACCGGGTGCTTCTCTGCCGGCTGAAGGCGGAAAATCCCCTGGTGGGCGTGATCGCCCGGGATCGTGCCCGGGGAGCGTGACCCCCAGCGCATTCCGCGCTTTTTTACGCGGCGAGCGCCCGCGTGGGCTCCAGGAAGGGCAGCCCCAAAGCCTGCGCTACGCCCCGGTGGGTGATACGCCCGCGGCACACGTTGAGCCCCTCCCGCAGGTGGGGGTCCTCCTCCATCGCCCGGCGCCAGCCCTTGTCGGCGAGGGCCAGCACGAAGGGCAGGGTGGCGTGGTTGAGGGCGTAGGTGGAGGTGTGGGGCACCGCCCCGGGCATGTTGGCCACGCAATAGTGCACCACCCCCTCTTCCATGTAAGTGGGTTCGGCATGGGTGGTGGGGCGGGAGGTCTCGGCGCAGCCCCCCTGGTCGATGGAGACGTCCACGATGGCGGAGCCGGGCTTCATGGCCCGCACCAGCGCCCGGGGTAGCAGCTTGGGGGCGGCAGCGCCGGGGATCAGTACTGCGCCGATCACCAGCTCCGCCCCCAGCACATGCTCTTCGATGTTGTGGCGGTTGGAAAAGCAGGTGACCACCCGCGCCCCCAGCATATGCTCCAGTCGGCGCAACCGCTCCACCGAGAGGTCCAGAACGGTGACCTGGGCGCCAGTGCCCACCGCCATTTGCGCCGCATTGGTCCCCACCACGCCCGCGCCGAGGATGGTAATGCGGGCCGCTGGCACGCCAGGCACGCCTCCCAGGAGCACCCCCATGCCGCCGTTTTCCCGTTCCAGACAGCGGGCGCCGGCCTGGATCGCCATGCGGCCCGCCACCTCCGACATGGGCGCGAGCAAGGGCAGCCCGCCGCCGGGGGAAGTAACGGTCTCGTAGGCAATGGCCACCACACCCCGCGCCATAAGGTCTCGAGCTTGGCCGGGGTCGGGGGCGAGGTGGAGGTAGGCGAAGAGAATCTGGTTTTCCCTGAGGCGCGCCCGCTCCGCGGGCTGAGGTTCCTTGACCTTCACGATCATCTCTGCCCGGGCGTAGACCTCTTCGGCGCACGCCGCGACCTCGGCCCCGGCACCCAGGTACTCGGCATCGGTGGCGCCGATGCCGGCCCCCGCGCCCCGTTCCACCAGGACCCGGTGGCCATGGGCGATCACCTCCTTCACGCTGGCAGGGGTAAGGCCCACTCGGTACTCATGGGTTTTGATCTCCTTGGGTACGCCGATGAGCATGGCGACGCTCCTGGATGCCAAAAACAATTTTTGGACGCGGGGACAGCTTTGCCGGTTTCAGCCCAGGGGTTTCGGCCGCAGGCCTGCCACCAAACACTGGTAGCCCCGATCGTCGGGACCGATCACCCCGTGGCGCACCAAGCAGTCCAGGATGACCAGAGCAGCGTCCAGGGTAAAGGAGGCCGCCTCGTGCGCCAGCGTGTGGGGCAAGGTCTGGAGGGGGACCCGCTGGAATTCGGTCACTTCCCCGTCCGTATTCCACGGCGTGAATTCCGGGGGCAGCGCCAGGTCATGGACGAAGATCACCTCCGACTGGACCCCTTCGGGCACCTCCCGCCGCAGTCCCACCCATCCGGCCGGGCGGGCCTTGCGGGCCAGGGGCTCTAGAATGCCCGCCTCCTCAAAGCATTCCTTGACCAGGGTCTGGGCTGCGGTGTGGCCGGCAGCGACACCCCCGCCCACCAGGTTGTCCAGCAGGCCCGGATCGATGGGCTTCGTGGGGCTGCGGCGGGCGATCCACATATCCGTGCCGCCCTCCGGACGATGGACGAGCCCGTTCACGTGGACGGCGAAAGTGGTGAGGCCGAAGGGGCGGGCCGCCGCCCGCTCGATAGTGAACAGGGTCGGCGCGTGGAAGCGGCGGCGAATGGCGTAGAGCTCGTGGCGTACCCCAGGGATCCAGCCTTCGGCGGCGAGTGTCTCCACCGCCCGGGCGAGGGCCAGGGTCCGGGCCTCGGGGGTGGCCAGATCGGGATGGAGGGCGACGCCGAAGTCCCCCACCAGGAATACCTCTGTCATGGCTTCGAGCCGCTCGGCGAGCCGGGGCGCCACCCATCCCACGGGCTCGCCGGCGGCGTGGAAAGGGAGCTGTCCGCTGGGATCGAAGCGGGCCGCGGCCCGGACGATGTCCATCAGGGGCGTCAGGTCCAAGGGCGAAAATCCGCGGCGATGGGGCGAGCGGATGGGCTCGAGGGACCGTCAGCCGCCGCCGCGCCGGTAGTAAGCATCGAAGCGCAGCATGAACTGCTCGATCTCCTGGGGCGTGTAGCCCACGAACTCCAGGGCGACACCGGTCTGGGGCAAGGTGAGGGCGCCGATCTGGCGGGTACCTTCGGGGGAGAGCCGGATTTCCAGGCGCTTGTCGGGGCCGCTCTTGACCAGGATGTTGGCCGGGTCTTCCGTGTCCGGGCGCCGTCCCAAGGCCGCGGGGAGCGTGCGCAGGAAGTCCTTGTGGCTAATCGCCAGATGGCGCTCGACCCGTACCGGCTCTGCCATTCGTTCTGCCATTCAGCCTCCCGCTACCGGCGGCCAGATGGCCAGTACGTCCCCGTCCCGGAGTGGTCGGCTCGCCCGGGCTTCCCGTTCCACGTATTCTCCGTTCACCAGCGTCAGATGCACCAGCTTCTCGGGCAAGCGGAACCGTTCCACCACCGCAGCGACCGTCGTGCCTTCGGGCAAGGTGAGCTCCAGCGCCCGCTCGCCGCGGGCCTCCGCCGGTAGGTAGTCCTGGAGCATGGCGAAGAGCTTGAGGGTGACTTTCATGCGGCCGCGCCCTGGGCGCGGGCGAGGTAGGCCTCCATGAGCCGGGTCGGGTCCTTGAGCAGGCGGCCCTTCCATGGCCCCAGGGGGGTACGGGTCTGGATCAGACCCCGGATCACGCCCACGTGCTCGGTGAGCCCCAGGGCATGGGCCCCTACCAGCACGTCGTCCTGGAACTCGAGGCGCAGATAACGAAAGCGCTCCGGATCGGCGCGCTCCGCGCCTTCGCCGTCGGGCAACCCCATCCACTGGCCAAAGGAGGTGGCGACGAGGCCCATGGTATCGAGTACGTTCATCACCAGGGTGCCGGCCAGACTGGCCGTTTTTCCCGCCATGTTGAGGGCGGCGACCCGTGCCTGGTCGGCGGCGTTGGGTTGGATGGCGTTGACGATCATCCTTCCCGTGCCAAGCTCGGCCGCTTGGGCCACGTCCCCTGCGGCGTAGACGCCGGCGACGCTGGTTTGCATGGCGGCATCCACCCTCACGCCCACATCGGTGGCGATGCCGCTGCCCGCCAGGAATTCCACATTGGGCCGCACGCCGGTGGCGTTGATGACCAGCTCCGCCGGCAGCCGAGTGCCGTCGCTCAGGCTCACCTCCAGGGTCTCCGTGCCCCTCTTCGTCTCGATGCGCTCCACCCGAGTGGAAGTGTAGACCTTCACGCCTTGGCGTTCCACCCAGCGGCGGATCAGGTCACCCGCGACCTCGCCCATCATGCGGGGCACCAGGCGGTTGCCCATCTCCACCACGGTAAGCTGCACACCCCGGGCGAGGAGGGGATCCAGAATGATGCAGCCGATGAAGCCCGCCCCCATCTGTACCACCCGGGCGCCAGGTTGGGCCCGGGCCATGATGCGGCGGGCGTCCGCCAGGCTCCAGCAGGGCAGCACCCCGGGGCCATCGCCCCCGGCCACCGGCGGGAGGGCGGGCCGCGAGCCGGTGGCGATGAGCAGCCGGTCATAAGCGAGCCGGCTGCCGTCTTCCAGCCCCACCTGCCGCTCGGCGGTATCGATTCCGCGGGCGCGGGCGGTCTTCAGCGCAATTCCCAGCCGCTGGAAGTGGCCCGGATCCTTGCGTAGCCAGGTGCCACGCTCATCGATCTGGCCTTCCAGCAGGTAAGGGATGGCCATACGGGAGTAAGGCGGCTCCGGCTCGTCCCCCACGAGCACGATGTCCCCCGAGGGATCGGTCCGGCGCAGGGTCTCGGCGGCGATCACCCCGGCGGGGCCGTTGCCGATGATCACGTACTTCATTGCAATCCTAACCGCCTGCGGGTCTCCGGCGTGGGCACCCCGTCCGGGGTCCAGCCCCGCACCTCGTAATACCGGGGCAGCATCACGTCCAGGTGGCACACTTCCCCTTTCTGCGGGCCCGTCTTGCAGGGCTCCTGGAGCAGGCGCGGCGGTAAGGTGTCGTCCTTGGCGGTGAAGCCTGCCTTCAGGTTGAACTCCCGCTCCAGGTTCCAGATGCGCTCGCCCAGAAGGTTCAGGGCCTCCAAGGACCAGTCGCCTTCGCAGGCCGCCTGGATCTGAGGCTGGATGTCCGCCAGGGTCCAGGCAAAGGTGGTGAACACGCACAGACCCGTGGAATCCACCACCGCGGTGGCGTCTTGGAACGCCTTCAGCATTTCGGGCTTGCCTTCGGTCGCCTTGGGATCGGTCTTTACCGGGTTGCCCAGCACCTCGGTGGCCACCATGTAGCCGCGCAAGTGGCACGCGCCCCGGTTGGCGGTGGCGTAGCCGAGCCCCATGCCCTGGAGCGCCCGCCCGTCGTAGGCCGGAAATTCCTGTCCCTTCACGCTCATGGACAGCTCCGGATGGCCGTATTTCTCGCACAGCCGCTTGGAGCCCAGGCCCAGCACCTTGCCGAAACCTTCCCCCCGGGCCGTCCATTCGGCGAAGCGGCACAGGGCCTGGGCCGAGCCGAAGGGGGCGGGCATGCCGATCTCGGCCTCGGTGAGCACGCCCATTTCATAGAGCTCCATCGCCGCGCCCACCGTGGCCCCGAAAGAGATGGGGTCCATACCGTCTTCATTGCAGATGAAGTTGGCATAGGTGAGGGCTTCCAGGTCATCCACGCCGTTCGCTGCTCCCAGGGCCCAGGCGGCTTCGTACTCCAGGCCCCCGGAAGCGCCCCAGTACTCGGGCTTGTTCTTCACCGTCCAATGGGTCTCATCGATCTTGGAGATGCGCCCGCAGGCGATGGTGCAGCCGAAGCAGGCCTGGTTGGTCACCAGATTGGGCTTGCCGTCGGTGGGCCGGGGCTGGTGCATGGCCTCACCCGAGATCTTGTGAGCGCCCTCGAACTGCACGTCCCGATGGTTGCGGGTGGGCAGGGCCCCCACCTCGTTGATCACGTTCATGAGTACCTGGGTCCCGAACTTGGGCAGGCCCTGGCCGGTCACGGGATGGTTTTTGAGGATCTCCTTGGCCGTGCGCACCGCCTCCATGAAGGCCTTGGGGTCGCGGATCTTGCCCACTCCTTGAGTGCCGCGCACCGCCACCGCCTTCAGGTTCTTCGAGCCCATCACCGCCCCTACCCCCGAGCGGCCCGCCGCCCGGTGCAGGTCGTTGACGATGGCGGCGTAGAGCACCTGGTTTTCCCCCGCGCGCCCGATACAAGCGACCCGGATCAAGGGGTCCTGGTGACGTGCCTGGATCGCGGGCTCCGTGTCCCACACCGATTTGCCCCACAGGAAGTCGGCGGGCAGAAGCTGCGCCTGGTCGTTCTCGATGTAGAGGTAGACAGGGGTCGAGCTGCGGCCTTCGATGATCACCATGTCCCAACCCGCCATCTTGAGCTCCGCTCCGAAGAAACCGCCTGAGTTGGAACAGGCGATGGCCCCGGTGAGCGCCCCCTTGGTGATGACCGAGTAGCGCCCGCCAGTCGAGGCCATGGTGCCCGTCAAGGGGCCTGTGGCGAAAATGAGCTTGTTGTCCGGGGACAGGGGATCGACCTTGGGGTCGATCTCGGACACCAGGTACTTGGTGGCGAGCCCCCGCTGCCCTAGGTACTGGCGCGCCCACGCCATGTTGAGGGGTTCGGGAGTGCAGGTCCCCTTCGTGAGGTTCACGCGCAAGATCTTGCCTTGCCATGCCATGGTCGGTTCCTCCTCAGTGAGAGGCGCGGGCCTGGGTGTCGGTGCGGGCAGCCCAGGCGCGCATGCGCTCCAGCCCAGTCCAGGCCGCGTCGATGTAGGTGATGGCCCCCGTGGGACAGGCTTCGGCACAAGCAGGCTTGCCCCCGCACAGGTCGCACTTGATGACCTTGCCCGTGTCCACGTTGTAATTGATGGTGCCGAAGGGGCAGGCGATGGTGCACACCTTGCAGCCGACGCACAGGGAGTCCACCACCACTTTGGCACCGGTGGCGGCGTCGATCTTGATCGCCTCCACCGGGCAGGCGTGCAGGCACCACGCCTCGGCGCACTGGGTACAGGTGTAGGGGACTTTACGCCCCGCGTGGTGGAAGTCGAACACCTTGATGCGGGACTTGGCGATGTTGAACACGCCCTCGTTTTCGAAGCTACAGGCCATCTCGCACTGGAGGCATCCAGTGCATTTGTCCGGGTTGATATACAGGGATTTCAGCATGGGATGGAGCTCCTCCTCTTCCGGGCCTGACGAACCGCTGGGTCCAAAGCGCCATGATACCGCTGCGGCGGCAAAGGGAGACAGCCAACTGGCGGCCTCCGGCGCCCGTCACGCAAAGATCATGCCCCGGCGCCTAGGCGCCAAAACCCCGGGGAGGACGCCTCGATTATCTGGCCCAGTGCCCCAGAATGGCGCGCCTGTTCCAGGATTGACACACCAGCAAGCCGGCACGGGTCAGAAAAGACGACGCAGCGACAGGCCTACGAGAAAGGTGCGCCCCGGCGCCGGCGCGAAGAAGCGGCCATTGGCGTCGCCCACGATCACCGCACCGATGTACTCTTCGTCGAAGAGGTTATCCACCCGCAGAAACTCCTGGAACAGCCAGTCGCCGGAGCGTTGGGTGAAAACGGCCCGGGCGCTAGCGACGAAGTAGCTGGGGGCGAAGTCCGAGTTGAGGTCGTCCACGTACACCTTGGCATTCCAACGCCCTTCGAGGGCCGCTGTGAGCCCGAGGGGCCGGTACTCCCACTGGAGCTCCCCGTAGACCGTGTACTCGGGCACGGCGGGGATGCGGTTGCCGGCGGCCACGGTGGCGTTGGGCGCAGTGCAGAACCCGGTACAGGTGGGGAAACTGTCCTGGAACCGGGCCTCTAGGTAGGTGAGAGCCAGATAGGCGGAGAGCCCGCGGGTTAAGCGGCTGTCCAGGGACAGCTCCGCGCCCCGACGGCGGGTGTCGCCGGCGTTCTGGAAGGTGGCCCGCCCGCCGGAATTGGAGAACACCACGATCTCGTCCTGGGTGTCGATCTGGAACAGGGCGGCGTTTACCAAGGTGTCGGCCCCGAGGAAGGCCTTGATCCCCACTTCGTAGTGGTTGCTCTTGGACGGCTCCAGGGACAGATTGAGCCCGGAGCTGCCGTCGGGCCGGTAGGCGATCTCGATGAAGGTGGGGGTCTCGAAGCTGCGGCCGGCGTTGGCGTAGAGGTTGACCGCCGGCGTGAGGCGGTAGAGCAGTCCCGCCACCGGCGTCCAGGCGGAGAAGCGGCGGCTGCCACTGTCGTCCGGGTTGAAATTGGTGGCGGTCACGGGCAGGGTGCTGCCGCTGCAGGTGCCCAGGGGCGTGCCGGTGGTATTCACCGTGGTGGTGCAGATGAATTTGTCCTTCGACTCGAAATCCACCCGGGTGTAGCGTAGCCCCGCGTGCAGGCTCAAGGCGTCGGTGGCCCGCCACTCTCCCTGCAGGTAACCGCCCCAGCTCTCGCTTAAGTTGTCCTCGTCCCGCTTGAGGGCGCCTTTGCTTCCCAGCTCGTTGCGGAAGCCCTTGCGATCGTCCTGGGCCCGGTCGTAGTCGAGCCCAGCGGTCAAGGTGAACGGCGTGCCGAAAGCCTCGCTCCGGCGGGTCCAGCGCACGCTGGCGCCGCCAAAGTCCCGATCGAAGACGCTCACGCCGCCCGAGTGGCGCAGCCCGTTCTGGGTCATCAAGGGAATGGCGAGGAACTGCTCATTGCTGCGCTGGCCGAAATAGGCGGCCACACGCAGGGTGTCGGAGGCGGAAAGGGGCTGTTCCCACACCGCCCCCGCCTGCGAGTTGGAAAGGCTCCTGCGGGTCTTGAACTGCAGCGCTGCGGGACTCGCCTGTTCCCGGTTTTCCCGGACCTGGTCCGCCGTCAGCCCTAGGGGGTCCAGGTTATCCGGCTGGTCCAGATGGTTGAGGGTGAGCTGCAGCCGTCCGCCGCCCGAGAGGGTCTGGACCAGCTTGGCGTTCACCTGGTCCTTGCGCGCGCTGCTCCAGTCCCGGAAGCCGTCGGTCTCGAACCGGGAGCCGTTGATCAGATAGCCTCCGCTCACCCAAGAGCCGCCCAGCTTCAGCCCGGCTTTCCAGGTGTCGAAGGAGCCGAAGCGGACGTAGGGTTCGACGAAGGCTCGCTCGGGAGGATCCTCGGTGAAGACTTGCACCACGCCTCCGGAATGGTTGCCGTAGAGGGCGGAGAAGGGGCCCCGCAGCACCTCGATGCGCGCCGCCGAGTCCAGGTCGAACAAGCCCGCGCCCCCCTGGCCGTCGGGGGTACTAGCGGGAATTCCGTCGGCATAGAGCCGGATGCCTCGTACGCCGAACTGGGAGCGGGCGCCGAAACCCCGCAGGATGATCTGCTGCTCCTGGGCGAAGGTTTCCCGGTTCTGGACCACCGTGCCCGGCACCCGGGGCAAGCTCTCCGACACGTTGACCCCTGCCCGCCCTTCCTGGAGCACCTGGGCGCCGAGCGCGTCGATCGCCAGCGGCAGGTCGAAGCTCTCCTGCTCGATGCGGGTGGCGGTCACCACCACGGGGGAGGCGCGCACCGCCGTCGCCTCTTCGGGCTCGGCGGCCGTCGCCCCGAAGGGGGCGGGCGAGCCGGAGACGACGGCGGCAAGAAGCGTGAGGGAAATGGACTGGCGCATGTTTTTCTTCGCTTTGCAGTGTGCCCGGGAAAAGCATAGCGACTTCTCCCATCATGATTTTCATGAAATTGCGGGCAAGGTTTTACAGCCACCCCCCGGCTTTCGAAAAAATCTTTCTACGCCCGGCGCTGGTAGGGGAAAATGGCGCTACTGTCATCTCTTACCGTCGAGACCCCGATGAGAAACTCTGCCCTCACGCCTGCGATGTGGGCCCTGGCAGGCCTCCTGGTGGCCAGCCTTTCCGGTTGCAGCGTTCCCCGGCTCGGGGAATGGACCGGCCGGCTCGATCCCTTGTCTCCCGCGCCCGGGCGGGGGGTTTCGGCTGCCGCACCAGGGGCGGCAGCCGCCGCCCCCATCGCGGCCACGGTAGGCATCTACATGGCGCCCAAGGAAGCCACCAAACGCACCCACGTGTTGGCGGGGGGGTATGCCGGGGGTGACTGGTTCGAGGAAGGGCGCATGGTGCAGGCCACGGCGCTCAAGGCCTTCACGGGACTCTTCGCGCAAGCGGCGCCCGTCAAGCAGCGGGCCGCGTCCCACCCGGTGGCCCACGTCCAAGGCTGGAGCACTTACAACCCCATCTTAAAAGCCTGCTACGCCACGGTGGTGGTGACCTTCCTCGCCCCCGGCGGCGAGACGCTGGGGCGGTTGGAGGCGGAGGCTTCGTCCCAGGGCGGTGGAGAAGCGTGTTTCCAGCGCGGCTACGAGGGCGCGTTCCAGGAGATCGCCCGGCGGCTGCGGGCCGACGGGACCCTGGTGGCGGCGCTGGAAGGTGCTTCCCGCGCTGCTCCCGGGGTGGCGACGGCCGCGCCAGCGGTCCCGGGGCAAGGGCAGGCGCCCTCGGCTCTCGGCGCCGGGGGAGCCCGCGGTCCGGCACCCTCCTCTCCGGGCACGGGGGCTTCTGCGCCGGTCGCGCCTCGAACGGAGCCCGCGGCCCCGGCAGCGGCTGTGGCCCGGCCGTCGCCGGCCGCGCCTCTCCCGGGCGTCTCCCCACCGGCGCCCTCCGCTCCGCCATCGGTGACGCTGCCCCTCCCGATGGAGCTTGCCCTTTACATGGAACCGGAGGAGGCCACCCGCCGCACCCGCATCGCCACCAGCGGCTCCTACGCGGGGGAATGGGTGGAGGAGGGCCGGATCGTTCAAGAGACTGCCTCCCGGACCCTCACCCGGATCTTTGAGCGGGTGAGGCCAGTGGCCGAGAACCGGGGCCCGCGTCCCGTGGCCCAGGTCCGGGGCTGGAGCACCTACAACCCCCTGCTGGGCGTCTACTACGCCACCGCCGCTGTGACCCTTTCCTCCGCCGCCGGCGAGACAGTGGGGGAGTACACGGCGGAAGGATCGTTCCGGGCAGCCGGGGACGAGGGCGCCCGGCGGGCCTACGAGGCGGCGTTCCGCACGCTCGCCGAGATGCTGGCCCAGGACGGCGCAGCCCTGGCGGCCTTGCAGGCACCTGCGCCGGCCGACAAGATGCGGCTCGCGGCCGCATCCCCGGGACCCCTTTTCCTGCCGAGCGCCGGCGCGGTGACCCTCTACATGGCGCCCAGGGATCTTACCCGCAATACCTACGTCATGGGAGGCGCCGGCGGCTACGCCCATTACTGGTTCGAGGAGGGGAGGATCGTCCAGGAGGCCGCCCTGAAAGCCCTCAAGCAGCTCTTCGCCGAGGTGCGGGTCGCTGAGCAGCCGTCGGGCCCGGACCCCATCGCCCGGGTGCAGGGCTCCAGCACGTTTAATCCCACCTTCGATACCTATTATGCCAGCGTCGTGGTGACCTTCTCCGGCCCGGACGGGACGGCCCTGGGCCGCTTCCAGGGGGAAGGGATGGCCCGGGGCCGGCAGGAAGAGGGCTTCCGCCGGGCCTACGAAGCGGCGTTCCAGGCTCTGGTGCGCCAGGCGCTCCAGGCGGGGCGGCTGTAGGTGCGCTTCAGCGCACTGCTCAGAGACGTTTTTTTGCCCCCGGGCGGTGCGTTCCGCCTGCGGCTCAACGTACTCTACGAGCCTACGGGCCGCCAGCTTCCCCCAGCTGCCGCGGAAAGGTGCCCCAGGATCCTGTCGGCCCAGTGCTCGCGGCGCAGGCGATAGGCAAGGCGTCGGCGCCGATCGCCACGAGGGTCGGCCGGACGATCCCGCGCGCGGGGGGCTCGTGAGGCTGCCCTGCTCAATCCCGTCGGCGGGCGATGGCGTGGATCAGGGGCTCGTAGGCGCTATCCCGGGAAAAACGCCAGCACGCGAGGGCGAGGGCGGCAAGGGTGAAGGCGCCCAGCACGGTGAGATCCAGGGTGGGGCTGAAGTCGGGCGCCAGGGCGGAGTCCGCGTTGGCCAGCATTCCGTGCTTCAAGAGATCGACCCCGTAGGTGTAGGGATTGAGCAGGGCGGCGATACGCAGGGGATCGGGCAGGGTGCTCACCGGGTAGAGGGCCCCGGAGAGGAAAAAGACCGGAAAGATCACCAGGTTCATGATGACCGCATAATTGTCTAAAGTCCGGGTAAAGGCGGCCACCAACATCCCCAGGGCTGCGCAAGCGGCGGCGGTCGCGAGCAGCCCGGTTGCCAGCATGGGCGCGTCGACCCCCCGCGAGAGATAGCCCAGCAGGCCCAGCAGGACAAGGAGAAGGGCCGCCTGGACCAGGGCTGCGCAGGCGGCGGAGAGGGCCTTCGCCGCGACGATCCAGGCGTGCCGCAGGGGCGCGATGATGAGCATGCGCATCACCCCCGATTCCTTGTCGTACACCGTGGCGAGCGCTGCCAGCATTGCCCCGAACAGGATGGCCATGCCGGTCACCCCGGGCACGAGAAAGTACTGGTAGCTCTCGGGACCGCCCCGGTCCAGCAGGGCGTCGAACCCTGCCCCAATCACGAACAGCCAAATCAGGGGTCGCACCATGGCGGACAGAAGCCGCCCGCGCTGACGGAAGAGCTTGACCAGCTCCCGCTCCAGCACGGCGTAGAGGGGGCGGGCGATCATGGGTGCACCCGTTCCCGCGCCGGGCGGGGGGCTTGCGCTTCCGACGGCGTCCGGGCCTCCGCCTGGGTGGTCCACAGGAATACGTCGTTGAGATTGGGCCTACGCACCCGCAGCGCTGCCACCCGGGGAGCGAGCTCCGCTTGGAGGGCGGCGAGAGCCGCCGGCTCGCCCCGAAAGCGAAAAGACAGGGTCTCCCCTTCCAGGAGGCTTGCGCCGAGACGGGGGGCGAGGGTCGCGGCCAGATCCTGCAGTCCTTCGCCCTCGATCTCGATCACGTGGGTGCCCAGACCCTCAATGAGGGCCTGGGGCGGGCCGGCGTTCACGATGCGGCCCTGCTTGAGGAAAGCCACCACGTCGCAGTCCACGGCCTCCTCCAGGTAGTGGGTGGTGAGGAGCACGGTGAGTCCCGTGCGCGCCCGCAGCTGTGCGATGAGGCGCCAGATGCGCCGCCGGTTGGGCACGTCAAGGCCGATGGTGGGCTCGTCCAGGAACAGGATGCGGGGCTCGTGGATCACACCCCGGGCGATGTCCAGGGCCCGGCGCTGCCCGCCGGAGAGGCGGCTGACCGGGTGGTCCCGCCGCTCGGCGAGCCCAAAGAGGGCGAGCAGCGCCTCGGTGCGGCGGCGGATTTCGGCGCCCGAGAGGCCGTGGAGCATCCCGGCGAAACGGAGGTTTTCCGCCACCGACAGGCTCGGGTCGAGGGCCGGGTCCTGGAATACCACGCCAATCGCCCGGCGCACCTCCAGCGCCTGGGACAGGACGTCGAATCCTGCCACCCAGGCTTGTCCCCGAGTGGGGCGGATCAGGGTGGAGAGGAGGTGCACGGTGGTGGTTTTGCCCGAGCCATTGGGCCCGAGGAGGCCGAAGAACTGACCCGCAGGGATTTCCAGGGAAAGCCCATCCACCGCTACCAGCTCCCCGTAGCGCTTGGTGAGCTCGAAGGCCTCGATGGCAAGGGGGGGTGAAGGAG
>NZ_DAIRTR010000069.1:0-16793 GCF_036803785.1 Pelomicrobium sp.
GAAGCGACTTCCGGCGGGCCGGAACACGCCTGGTGGAAGACAAGGCACACCAGACATGGAGAATGGGGTAGGGAAGCGGGCTTGGGGGGCACGCTTCCCCGCTCTGGGGACGTGCACACGTCGGTCCCAGCCCAAGCGGCGGGCCGGGCCCAAGGCCCATGGGCCCAAGGCGACCCGATCAGGGAGGCGAGGGCGAGGGCGGCGAGGCCGAGGAAGCGCTTGTGCAAGCGTCGGAGCAAGCGCGGGCACATGGAAGCGGAGGCGTGGTGCGGCGGCATGCTAGCACCGCGCCTGCCGCGCCGGCAACTCGACAGGGCGTCTCCTTGGGCCACTCCCCTTCGCCGCAACTATGTGGGCGCAAGCCGTGCGCTGGCGCACGGCCTTCGGCACCGCGTAGATCTCGGAATCCCCCGTCCTTCGCCTCTTCCAACGACGGAAAGGTCAGCACCAGGATTCACGCTCGCTGCCCGCCGCCCTCCAGCGTGTCGCAACGGCCGCCCCGTACCAGAAACCTCCCGCCAAAGGGTTCGAAGGGTCCGGGGAACCCGTTTCGCGTACTCGGCGTAGCCTTTGGCATCGGTCACTTCCACGTCGACGATGATATCGGCGGTCATGGCTTCGCTTCCTGATGGGAAACGACGGCACTCAAAGGGGAGTTCGCCTCCTGATCGAACCAGTCCTCGACCAGGCGAAAGGCGATGGAAACGGGCGGCGGAAGCTGGAGCGCGCCGGCCCTCAAGCCCGCCGCCAGCTCGTCTCGGGAGAACCAGCGGGCCTCCTCCAGCTCCTGCGGATCCACGGCGAGGGGCGTCTCGAGCGCCCGGGCGAGGAAACCCACCATGAGGGAGGCCGGAAACGGCCAGGGCTGGGAGCTGTGGTAGCGGCATTCCAGCACCTGCACGCCGGTCTCTTCCTCTACCTCACGGGCGAGAGCCTGCTCCAGCGCCTCCCCCGGCTCGACGAACCCGGCGAGGGCGGAATACATGCCCTTGGGCCAGGCCCTGTGGCGGCCAAGGAGGCAGCGCTGGGGACCATGGACCAGGCCGATGACCGCCGGATCAATGCGGGGGAAAAGGGCCTGGTCGCAGCCGGTGCAGCGGCGCGCGTGGCCGCCCTCAGCGCTCGCGGTGGGCCGCCCGCACCGTCCGCAGAAGCGACTCGCCTGATGCCACAGGACGAGGGCCCGGGCGTAGGCGAGAAGAGCCGCCTGGTCCGCGGGGAGGACCGCAGCCACCTGGCGCAGCTCGCACCAGTTGCCCTGCTGGGCGAGCCGGGCCACCAAGCCCTCGTCTTTCACGCTTGCGGCAAATAGGGGAACCTCCTTTGCTCGCCCTAGATATACCGGGCAATCGGCGGCCTCGAGCAGACCCTGGACCTCGGGCGCGCAAAGGGCGAGCCGCCATGGCTCGCTCGTCCCCACCCAGTGCAGGCTGCCCCACATGGGCAGGATGCGGGTGTCGGGCCCGGCGAGCAGGCGGGCGAGCTGCGCCTCGTTGCGGCGCAAGCGTGCATCCCGATCGAGCCGCAGGCCGGTAAAGCCGTTCAGGGTCCACACCCCCTCACTCGGCCGCCATGCCATGGATGATCGCGCCTGGAAGAAGAACCGGTGGCGGCCATTATGGCCTAAGGGTGGCACCGGCGGGTGGTGTATCATGAGAGCCCTTTCAACCGTGCCGCCCGATGCTTTCTTTCCTCGCGAAAACGGCGCCTGCCCTGGCCGAGATCCCCTATCGCCCGGACGCCACGGTCTTGTTCGAGCCCTTCGCGGACCGGCCCTGGTCCGCGTTCCTGGACAGTGCCGGCGCCGGGCGCTATGACATCGTGGTCGCCGAGCCCGTGGCGGTGCTCGTTACCCGGGGAGCGGAGACCGAGATCGTCCGAGACGGCGGCCGGGAGGTTTCCCGGGACGACCCCTTCGTCCTGGTGCGGCGGCTTCTCGCCGTCTGCGGCGAAGGACAGGAAGGACCGCCCGCCCGGGCCGCTTCGTTGCCCTTCTCCGGTGGCGCCCTGGGCTATTTCGCCTACGACCTGGGCCGGCGCATCGAGACCTTGCCGACCATCGCCCGCAACGAGGAGGGCTTTCCCGACATGGCGCTCGGTATCTACGACTGGGCGATCGTGGTGGATCACCGGCAAAGGCGGGCGTGGCTCGCTTCCGCGGGGCGCAATGAGAGAACCCGGCAGCGGTGGGAGGCGCTCCTCGCCCACTGTTTCCGTCCGGCGCCGCCTCGAGCCCGGGAGCCCTTCCACGTGCTCGGTCCGGTCGCGTCCAACTTCACCCGCCGTCGGTATGCCGAGGCCGTTCAGCGCATCCTGGACTACATTCGCGCTGGGGACTGCTACCAGGTGAATCTGGCTCAGCGCTTCAGCGTTGCGGTGGGCGGCGACCCCTGGCTCCTTTACCGCCGGCTGCGGGCCGTCAATCCAGCGCCCTTTTCAGCCTACCTCGCCACCCCCTGGGGGGAAGTGTTGTCCTGCTCTCCCGAACAATTCCTGGAGGTGCGGGGGCGGCGCGTGCAGACCAAGCCCATCAAGGGAACCCGGCCCCGCTCTCCCGAGCCCGGCGAGGACGCGGCGCTGCGGGCGGCCCTGCGGGCGAGTCCCAAGGATCGGGCGGAAAACGTGATGATCGTGGACCTGCTGCGCAATGACCTGGGCAAGAGCTGCGCCATCGGCTCGGTGCGGGTGCCCAAGCTGTGCGAGGTGGAGAGCTTCGCCACGGTGCACCACCTGGTGAGCACGGTCACCGGGACGCTTGCCCCCGGCAAGGACGCCCTTGATCTCCTGCGGGGCTGCTTCCCGGGCGGCTCCATCACCGGCGCCCCCAAGCGGCGGGCGATGGAGATCATCGAAGAGCTGGAACCCCACCGGCGCGGTATCTATTGCGGCTCCATCGGCTACCTCGGCTACGACGGGTCGATGGACACCAACATCGCCATCCGTACTCTGGTGATTTCTGGCGGCCAGGCCCGGTTCTGGGCGGGCGGCGGCATCGTGGCCGATTCCGACTGGCGCTCGGAGTACCAGGAGACCCTGGACAAGGCGGCGGCTTTCTTCACTGCTCTGGAGCGGGAGCCGCCGGCATGACGCGGCCGCCCCGCATCGTCATCGTGGGCGGAGGCGCCGGCGGGCTGGAGCTGGCCACCCGCCTGGGAGACCGTCTGGGACGGCGCCGGCGTGCCGAAGTGGTCCTGGTGGACAAATCGCCCACCCACCTGTGGAAGCCCCTCCTGCACGAGGTGGCGGCAGGCACTATGGACCTGGACGATTACGCCCTGGAGTACCTGGCCCAGGCCCGCTGGCACCATTTCCGCTTCCAGCTGGGGGAGCTTATGGGCCTCGACCGCGGGGCAAAGGAGGTGAAGCTGGCCCCCGTGGTGGACACCGACGGCACCGAGCTGATCCCTGCCCGGGCCCTCGGCTATGATCTCCTGGTGATCGCCATTGGCAGCCGCACTAACGACTTCGGCACGCCGGGGGCGGCACAATACGCCATCAGCTTGGACGACGCCCAGGATGCCGAGCGGTTTCGCCGGCGGCTGATCCGGGCCTGCCTGCGGGCTAATTTCCAGCGGGAGCCCCTGTCCGAAGAGCAGCTGCATGTGGCTATCGTGGGGGCGGGTGCCACCGGGGTGGAGCTGGCGGCGGAGCTGCACAACAGTACCCGGGAACTGGTGGCCTACGGCTTCGAGCGCATCGACCCGGAGCGGGACATCCGCCTAGCCCTGATCGAGGCCGCTCCCCGCATCCTGCCAGCCCTTCCCGAGCGGCTGGCGAGCTCGGCGGAAAAATTGCTGAGGGAGCTAGGTGTACGGGTGCTTACCGGTGAGCGGGTGACGGAGGTGACGCCGAAGGGGGTGCGCACCGCGAGCGGCGCCTTCGTGCCCGCGGAACTCACGGTGTGGGCCGCCGGCATCAAAGCGCCCGACGTTCTGGCCCGCCTAGACGGGCTGGAAGTGAATCGTCTCAATCAGCTCGTGGTCCAGCAGACGCTGCAAGCCACCCGGGATCCGGACATCTTCGCCCTGGGCGATTGCGCGTGCTGCCCCTGGCCAGGGCACGAAGGCTGCGTCCCGCCTCGGGCCCAGGCCGCCCACCAGCAGGCCTCGGTGCTCGCCAAAACCCTGGAGCGGCGGCTCCAGGGAAAGCCTGCGCTGCCCTTCCGCTACCGAGACTTCGGCTCCCTCGTCTCCCTGGGGGAATACAGCACCGTGGGCAACCTCATGGGCGCCCTGGTGGGCGGCGCCCTCTGGGTGGAAGGGATGTTCGCGCGCCTGATGTATCGCTCCTTGTACACCATGCATCTCTACGCGCTGCATGGGTTCGTGAAGACTTTTTTCGATACCCTGGCGCGGCTCATCCTCCGGCGTATCGAGCCGCGGGTGAAGCTGCATTGAGTTTCTTCAGGCGTTACTCGGGCCCTGGAGGCGCGTATCATGGCGCGCTTGGACCCTCCCGCTCGGCGTCGAGAAGCTAGACGGAAACGACCGGGCTTTGATGGAAAAGGGCGGATGATCTTGCCCAGTCGGTGGGGAAGGCCTACCACTGGAGCTGGGGGATGCGCGCCGCCGTGGACGAGGGGCGAGGGTGTGCGTTTCGAACTCGGGGCGCCCTTCGAGCCCGAGCGCCACGAGGCACTCTTCGGCCACCGCCGGCGCGGGGGAGGTGCGCTTTGCATCTCGACCGAGACGGCAGGATGCAGGCAAGCGGGCCAGTGCACCCCGCGCAATCCGTGGGCCAGACGATGTGCATTCGAGCAGGCCACGGCGGCAAGAGGAGGCGAAGGAATTTGAGGAACACCATGAGACAGTATCAGCTGCATAAGCAAGGGGAAGCCTACGTTCCAGTCATCACCGAGCAGCCGAAACCCGTTCCGGGTCCGGGACAGGTCCTGGTGAGGGTGCGGGCCTGCTCCCTCAATTACCGGGACCTGATCGTGGCGAGGGGGCGCTTCGGTGACAAGACCCAAGGCCGCGTGCCCCTCTCCGACGGGGCAGGGGAAGTGGAAGCGGTGGGCGGAGGTGTCACCCGCTTCAAGCCCGGGGACCGGGTGGCAGCCTGCTTCTTCCAGGACTGGATCGACGGCCCTTTCGAGATGCGCTACCACGGCTCCGCCCTGGGCGGGGAAGCACCGGGGATGTTGGCCGAATACGTGGCGCTTCCCGAGCAGGGATGGATCAAGTTTCCCGAGCATCTGTCCTTCCAGGAGGCGGCTTGCCTACCGTGCGCGGCCGTGACCGCCTGGCAGGCCCTGGTGGTACGGGGCGCTCTCGCGGCCGGTGAAACGGTGCTCGCCCTCGGCACGGGGGGTGTTTCCATCTTTGCGCTTCAGTTCGCCGTCGCCCTCGGGGCCCGGGTCATCGTGACCTCGTCGAGCGACGCCAAACTGGAGCGGGCCCGTGGGCTGGGCGCTTGGGAGGGTGTCAATT
This sequence comes from Pelomicrobium sp., assembly GCF_036803785.1. NCBI lineage: Bacteria > Pseudomonadati > Pseudomonadota > Hydrogenophilia > Pelomicrobium > Pelomicrobium sp. The sequence continues at coordinate 5,430 of NZ_DAIRTR010000069.1, forward strand.
ACCAGAGGACGCCGGACTGGGACAAGGAAGTGTGGCGCCTGACGGACAAACGGGGCGTGGACCATGTGGTGGAAGTGGGCGGTCCAGGCACCCTGGAAAAGTCTTTGGCGAGCCTTGCCGCTGGTGGCCACGTGGCCCTGATCGGGGTGCTGACCGGTTTCGGCGCGCCCACGGGCAGCCTCTTCCCCCTGGTGACCAAGAACGCCCGCATGAATGGCATCTACGTGGGCTCCCGGGCCCATTTCGAGGCCATGAACCAGTTCATCGCCGAACGGCGCTTGAGACCCGTGATCGACCGGGTGTTCCCCTTCGAGCAGGCTGCCGAGGCCTATCGCTATCAGCAAAGCGGTGGGCATTTCGGCAAGATCGTCGTGGAAATCCCATGAACTCCTCGTTTCGCCGGCGGTCACACCAAGACTTTGTTTCCTAACTTTCAGGGAGATCGATCGAGATGGCCGTCGTGGAGCTGACCAAGGACAACTTCGAGGAAGTCGTCACCCAGAACGACTTCGTGGTGATCGACTTCTGGGCGCCCTGGTGCGGTCCTTGCCGGGGCTTCGCTCCAGTGTTCGAGGCGACTGCGGAGAAGCATCCAGACATCGTGTTCGGCAAAGTGAACACGGACGAGGAGCACGCCCTGGCGGCCCACTTCGGTATCCGCTCGATTCCCACCCTGATGGTGTTCCGCGAGCAGGTGATCCTCTACGCCCAGCCGGGGGCCCTACCGGCTTCCGCCTTGGAGAGCGTGATCGAGCAGGCCAAAGCCTTGGACATGGACGAGGTGCGCCGGCAGATCGAACGGGAGCGGGCCGGAGAGGAGAGCTGAGTCAAGACAACAGCCTCAGCCGCTGCCGGAGCGAGGCGTCTCCGGTGATCCGTTCGATGAACCAGGCAAGGCCTTTGCCCCGGTGGGCCGTGCGCCAGGCGAGGAACAAGAGAGCCGGCGCCTTCTCTTCCCGGGTCCGCTTCGCGATCAGCCGTCCGTCGGCCAGGTAGGGCTCCGCCACGTGTCGGGGGAGATAGCCCACGCCCAGACTTAGCGCCTGGGCGAGGGCTTTGGTGCCCAGGTTGGGGACGGTGAGCACGTCCTGGCCCGAGAGTAGGCCCGTGGTGCGGGCGGGAAGCTGGCGGGAGCTGTCTGCGGCGGCCACCGACCGGTGCTGTAGGATCTGCTCGCTCGAGAGGGGTTCTTCCGCCGAGGCGAGGGGATGGCCTGGCGCGACGGCGAAGACGAACTCCACCCGTCCTAAGGGGCGGACAGCGTAGCCGCCTCCTGGAGGACCTTCGCCGGGGGCACCGATCACCAGGTCGGCCCGGTCGGCGAGCAGGGCGTCCCAGCAGCCCCCCAGCACTTCGGCCTGGAGCCGGATGCGGGAGCCGCACTCAGCCCGGTAGAACTCGCCGATGAGCGCCAGGATGGGATCCACCGGCAGGATATCGTCGTAGGCGATGCGCAACTCCGCCTCCCAGCCGGTGGCGACCCGCTTGACCCGGGCTTCCAGGGCATCGGCGGCCCGCAGGATCCGGCGGCCCTCTTGGAGCAGTTCCCTTCCCGCCTCGGTGAGAACGGCCCGATGGCCGCTCCGGTCGAACAGTCTGACGCCCAGGTCTTCCTCCAGCTTCTGCACGGTGTAGGTGATGGCGGAGGGTACCCGGTGGAGCTCCGCAGCGGCGGCCGCGAAGCTGCCCTTGCGCTCTATGGCGTCCAGGACGTGGAGCGCTTCGAGGGTCAGGCGCATTATTCAGGAGCTCTGAATGATTTCTCCCAATTATTTCGCTGGTCGCACCGTCAGCGCAACGTTAGACTAGGATATTTTTGGAAACTTTTTCTCGATCTTCCTTGAAACGAACAGTCAAAACGGTTCTTGTCGCGGTTCTTGCCTTGGGGGTGCTGGCGGGCGCGGGCTTATGGTGGCGCAATTCCCATCCCCCGCCCGTGGCGGCGAAACCGGCCCCTTCGGCCGGTCAAACTCCGCCACCGATCACCGTGCGGGCGGTGGAAGTCAAGCGGGCGACCCTGCGGGAGGAAGTGGGCGCCGTGGGCACCCTGCTCGCCAACGAGTCGGTGGTCATCCGGCCGGAGGTGGACGGTCGCATCAGCGAGATCCACTTCAGCGAAGGTCAGTCCGTCAAGCGGGGCGACAAGTTGGTGTCTCTGGATGCCTCCGAGATCGAGGCCCAGCTCGCGGCCGTGGAAGCGGAGGTCACCCTCAACCGCAACCGTTTCCAGCGGGCCCAGGAGCTCAGGGAAAAGAACTTCATCAGCGCCCAGGCCCTGGATGAGGCGCGGGAGAACCTGAACCAGTCCTTGGCGCGCCAGGCGGAGATCAAGGCGCGCCTGGGCAAGATGGTGATTCGCGCCCCCTTCGACGGAGTGGTGGGGCTGCGCCAGGTGAGCCCCGGCGCCTACGTGAACAAAGGGCAAGACATCGCCCGCCTGGAGGGCATCGGCACCCTCAAGCTCGATTTTCGCATTCCCGAGGTGTTCTTGAGCCGCCTGCGGGTTGGTCAGGAGGTGACGGTGGCCGTGGACGCCTATCCCAACGAGCAGTTCAAGGGGCGCATTTACGCCATCGAGCCGGCGGTGGATGAGCAGACGCGCAGCGTGCTGTTGCGCGCCCTGGTTCCCAACCCGGGCGTGAGGCTCAAGCCAGGCATGTTCGCCCGGGTGAATCTCACCCTGGGAACGCGGGAGAACGCCCTGGTGGTTCCCGAAGAGGCCATTATGCCCCGGGGTCAAGATTTCTTCGTTTTCAAGGTCGTGGAGGGTCGCGCCGTGCTCGCCCGGGTGGAGCTGGGGTTGCGCCGACCGGGTCAGGTGGAGGTCTTGAGCGGGCTTGCTCCGGGGGAGCTGGTGGTGACCGACGGCCACCAGCGCATCCGGGACGGGGCGCCGGTTGCCCTCCTCGGCTCAAGACCAGCGGCGGCCGCGAAGCTTGGTCGCGGATAAGCCTGCCCAGGCATTGCGCGATAACGTTCCATGTTTCTTCCCGAAATATCAGTCCGCCGCCCGGTGCTCGCCACGGTGATGAGCCTCATCATCGTGCTCCTGGGTGTGATCTCATTCCTGCGGCTGACGGTGCGTGAGTATCCCAACATCGACGCGCCGGTGGTGTCGGTGCGCACCGTGTACAAGGGAGCGAGCGCCGAGGTGGTGGAGAGCCAGATCACCAATCCCCTGGAGGACGCCCTTTCGGGCATCGAGGGCATCAAGACCTTGAAGTCGGTCTCGCGGGAGGAGGTGAGCTCGATCACCCTCGAGTTCGTGACCGAGCGGGACGTGGACGCGGCAGCGAACGACGTGCGCGACCGGGTGGCCCGCAGCCGCAGCCTGCTGCCCGAAGCCGCCGACGATCCCGTGGTGGCCAAGGTGGAGGCGGACGCCCAGGCCATCATGTGGCTGCGGCTCTCTAGCGACCGCCACAATCCCCTGGAAATCACCGATTACGCTGACCGCTACGTAGCCGACGCGCTGAAGACCATCCCCGGGGTTGCCAGCGTGATCATTGGCGGTGAGCGACGCTACGCCATGCGCATCTGGCTCGACCGGGAACGGCTCGCCGCCTACGGTGTCACGGTGCAGGACGTGGAAGACGCCTTGAGGCGGCAGAACGTGGAGGTCCCGGCCGGGCGCATCGAGAGCCGCTACCGGGAATTCACGGTGCTCTCCGCCACCGACCTGCAGACGCCCGAGCAGTTCAACAATCTGATCATCCGGGAAGTCAACAATTACCCGGTGCGGCTCAAGGATGTGGGGCGGGCGGAGCTGGGGGCCTACGACGACCGCAACATCGTGCGGGTCGACGGCCGGGAGGCGGTGGGCCTGGGCATCGTCAAGCAGTCCACCGCCAACCTGTTGGACGTGGCCAAGGGGGTCAAGGCCATGATCCCGCGCCTGCAGCAGACGCTGCCCGAGGGGATGCGGCTCAACGTGTCCTTCGACCGCTCGGTGTTCGTGGAGGCTTCCATCCAAGCCGTGTACAAGGTGCTGGCCGAGGCCTTAGTGCTGGTGGTGCTGGTCATCTTCTTCTTTCTGAGGAGCCTGCGCGCGACCCTGATCCCGTTCGTGACTATCCCCGTGTCCCTGATCGGCGCCTTCTTCGTCGTCTGGGCGCTCGGCTTTTCCATCAACGTGCTGACTCTGCTCGGCATCGTGCTGGCGGTGGGGCTGGTGGTGGACGACGCCATCGTGGTGCTGGAGAACATCCATCGCCACATCGAGGAAGGGATGAGTCGGGTCGCCGCGGCGTTCCAGGGGGCGAGGGAGATCGCCTTCGCGGTGGTGGCCATGACCATCACCCTGGCGGCGGTGTTTGCCCCCCTTGCCTTCGCCACTGGCAACACCGGACGCTTGTTCACCGAATTCGCCCTCACGGTGGCGGCGGCGGTGTTGGTGTCCGGGTTCGTGGCCCTCACCCTGACCCCCATGATGTGCTCCAAGCTCCTGCGCCATCAGGCGCGGCACGGGCTGGTGTACAACGCTCTGGAGGGATTTTTCCACTGGCTCGCCCGAGCCTACCGCGCGTCCCTGGAGAAAAGCCTGCGGCACCGGGGGCTGGTGGTGGCCACCTTCCTCGGAGTCTCCGGCGTCGGTGCGGCCCTGTTCATGCAGCTGCGCTCGGAGCTGGCGCCGCTCGAGGATCGGGGCATCTTCATCGTGGTGCTGAATGCCCCGGAAGGGGCGACCCTGGAGTACACGGACCGCTACACCCGGGATCTGGAGCGCATCCTCAAGGAGGTTCCGGAGATCCGATCCTTCTTTACCGTAGTGGCGCCGGGGCTCGAGAAACCCAACCCAGTGAACAACGCCCTCGCGTTCGTCAACTTGACCGATTGGAGCGAGCGGCGGCGCAGCCAGCTCGACATCACCGATGAGTTGACTCCCCGGCTGATGGAAGAACTGCCCGGGGTGCTCGCGTTTCCCATCAACCCGCCGTCCCTCGGCCAGAATTTCCGCAGCGCCCCGGTGCAGTACGTGATCCAGGGCACTTCGTGGGAGGAGCTGGAGGCGGCGGTGGAGCGGATGGTGGAGCGCGCCCAGCAGTTCCCGGGCCTGATCAACGTGGACACGGACTTGAAGCTCAGCAAGCCTCAGCTGGCCGTGGAGATCGACCGGGACAAGGCGGCGGCGGTGGGGGTGGAGATCGAAACCATCGGGCGCACCCTGGAGACGCTTCTCGGCGGCCGCGACGTCACCCGCTTCAAGCGCCAGGGCGAACAGTACGACGTGGTGGTCAAGCTGGAAGACAAGGACCGGGTCGAACCCTCCGACCTCACCCAGATCTACGTGCGCAACCGCCAGGGGCAGCTGATTCAACTCTCCAACCTGGTGACGGTCAAGGAAGGGGTGGCGCCGCGGGAGCTCAACCACTTCAACCGCTTCCGCGCTGCTACGCTCTCGGCGCGAATCGCGCCCGGCTATACTCTAGGCCAGGCCCTTGACTTTCTCGATCAGGCGGCAGCCGAGGTGCTGGGCGGTCGCTTCACCACGGACCTGGACGGCCAGTCCCGGGAGTTCCGAGAGTCGGGGAGGCAGCTCTACTTCGTGTTCGTGCTGGCGCTAGCCTTCATCTACCTGGTGCTCGCAGCCCAGTTCGAAAGCTTCCGCAGTCCCTTCGTGATCATGCTCACCGTACCGCTTGCCATCACCGGCGCGGTGCTCGCCATGTACATCCAGTCGCTGATCAACCCGCGTTATGGCACGTTGAACGTCTATACCCAGATTGGACTAGTGATGCTGATCGGCCTGATCACCAAGAACGGCATCCTGATCGTGGAGTTCGCCAATCAGTTGCGGGATCGGGGCATGGAGAAGCTGGAAGCGGTGATTCAGGCTGCGGCCCTGCGCTTGCGCCCGATCCTCATGACCAGCCTCGCGACCGTATTCGGCGCCATCCCGATCGCGCTGGCCACCGGCGCCGGAGCGGAATCGCGTCAGGCGATCGGCTGGGTCATCGTGGGCGGCGTGTCGGTGGGTACCCTGTTCACCCTGTACGTGATTCCCACCATGTACACCTTTATCGTGGGCAAGCGCGAGATCCTCTCCACCGAGGAGCTGGAAGCCCAGGTGGCCGCCGCCCGCGGTGGGGCCGAGGCACCCCCGGCCCATGCGCCCGCGAACCGCGCCGAGGGCAGCTGAGCCTCTTTACCACGGAGACGCGGAAGGAAAAAGAAACGATTTTGAAAAGCGTTCTTTCCTCCATTCTCTAGGGCCTGCCAGCAAGACGGTGCATGAACCCTCCTCCGCCTGCACGTCGGAGGCGAGCTGCGCCGTGGCGCCCGGGTTATTCGACCTCCTTGCGCTCCCGACTGTTCGACCCGTAGGCCAACCACCTGCAACGCGTGGCGCCCGACGCTTCGCGCGATGGGCGCGTCCTTGCCGCATCCGATAGATTGGGGATCGTCGCTGCCGGTAGTTAGTAGGCCGCGAAGTCGCGTGCGTGGTTGAGCCTGTAGCAAGCGCGTAATTTACCCGTAACGCGGCAGGGCTAGGATGGCGCTGGCAAATCGAAGATGTACCACGCACCGGGCATTCTGCACATGGGTCGCCGTCATGTGGTCTCTGCCATGCAGACTGTGCTGATCGCCGAAGACGTCGAAGTCGTCTATCCGAACGGCGCGCGAGCGCTGCATCCCACCCGGCTGTCCATCGAGGCAGGACAGTTCGTCGTGCTGCTAGGGGCCTCGGGCGCCGGTAAATCGACACTGCTGCGCGCGCTGAACGGGCTGGTGCAACCGAGCGCGGGTCGCGTGGTGGTGCCCGGTCTCGGGTCCCTCGAACAGCCGCGCCTGTTGCATACGCATCGCCGCCGCACCGGCATGGTGTTCCAGCAGCATCACCTGATCGGTCGCCTGTCGGTGCTGGCCAACGTGCTGATGGGTCGTCTGGGCCACTACCGTTCGCTCTCCACCTTGCTGCCATGGTCGCGCGCCGACAAGGAGCGCGCGCTTGCTGCGCTTGAACGCGTGGACCTGCTGGAGCACGCGCTGCGCCGCGCGGATGAACTCTCCGGTGGGCAGCAGCAGCGCGTTGGCATTGCGCGCGCTTTGGTGCAGCAGCCGCGCCTGCTGCTCGCCGACGAGCCGGTGGCGAGTCTCGATCCCGCCACTGCCGAGCGCGTTTTGAGCTTGCTGCACGCCATCTGCAAGGCCGATGGTCTCACGGCAGTGGTAAGCCTGCACCAGGTGCCGTTTGCGCGCCGCTTTGCTGACCGCATCGTCGGTCTGGCGGCCGGTCGTGTGCTGTTTGACGGCGCGCCGGCCGAGCTGTCTGAACCCGTCCTGAACGCGCTATACGGCGTGGCGACAGCTGTGCAATCCGATCATGCGATACCAACGCCCGCGTCTGTCCGACCGCCCTTGTCCTACGTCACGGAGGTGCCGTCATGAAGCATCAATCGCTGCTGACCAGAGTCGCCGTGCTAGCGCTGGCGGCTACTGTGCTTAATCCGGCATTCGCTCAAGGAGCCGATCCAGCGCGGCTGCGGGTGGCCTTGCTGCCGGACGAAAACGCTGCCACCTTGATTCAGAACGCGCAGCCGTTGAAGAAGTACCTGGAGGCGACGCTAGAGAAGGAGATCGAGCTCGTCGTCACCACCGACTACTCTTCGATGATTGAAGCGATGCGCTTTGGCCGCATAGAGGTCGCGTACTTCGGCGGTTTCTCATATGTGCTAGCCAAGAGCCGTGCGCCAGAGATCGAGGCGTTTGCAGTCGGTGTGGAGCGGGGTACGCCGACCTACCAGTCGATCCTGATCGCGCACGCCGAAGGGCTGGTCAAAACACTGGCCGACATCAAGGGTAAGCCGTTCGCTTTCGGCGATCCGGCGTCGACTTCGAGCCACTTGGTGCCTCGTGCGTACCTGTTGAAAAAAGCAGGCTTAACGGGCGACATCGATTACCGCGTAGTGCACTTGGGCACGCACGATGCGGTGGCGCGAGCCGTGCAAGCAGGGCAGGTGCCGGCTGGCGCACTGTCGAAGGCGATCTACGACAACCTGGTCGCGCGCAAGGCTATCGATGCGACCAAGCTCGTCACGCTCGATCTATCGGATCCGATTCCAAACTACCCGATGACGATGCAGGGCAGTCTGGCGCCGGCGCTCAAGCAGCGGATCCGCGATGCGTTTCTGAAAATGAGTGACAAGGAAGTGCTGAAGGCGTTTCGCGTCGAAGGTTTCGTCTCTACAGACGACCGCGCCTACGACATCTTGCGTGATACAGCTAAAATTTTGAACATCGACCTTGCGAAAGTGAAGTGACGATCGTGCTCCAGCATAGCGCAGCGCACACCACTGCCTACGGGCCGATCCTTGCGCGCGAAGCCGCACTCTACCGCCGCCGGCGGCTACTGGTGGCGGGTTTGATCAGTACCTGCCTGGTCATGCTAGGGGTGACCGGGTTCTTTGATGCCACGCGCTTCATTGAAGGTGCGCCCGCCATCGCGCAACTTGCCGGCGAAATGGTGCCACCTGATTTTGCGCGCTGGCGGCACTGGATAAAGCCGCTCGCGGACACGCTCGCAATGTCGATTGCCGGTACCGCGCTGGCAGTACTGTTGTCATTGCCACTCGCTTTGGCGGCCGCACACAACACCACGCCGCACCCGCTCTTGTACCAGACGGCGCGTACGCTGCTTGCAGCGTTTCGCTCGGTGCCCGAAATAATCCTCGGAATTCTTTTCGTGGCGGCAGTGGGCTTTGGCGCCCTACCGGGGGTGCTCGCACTCGCGCTGCATTCGACCGGTATGGTGGGCAAGTTCTATGCGGAAGCGATCGAGCATGTCGATCCCAGGCCCCTGGAGGCCGCACGTGCCGCCGGAGCTACGCGCTTCCAGGTCATCACCCACGCGGTGCTGCCGCAGGTGTTCCCGCAGCTGGCAGACATCACTATCTATCGCTGGGAGAATCACTTTCGCGCCTCGGCAGTGCTTGGCATCGTCGGTGCTGGCGGCATCGGCTTCGAGCTGATGGCTGCGCTGCGGCTGATCAAATACGACGAGGTTGCAGCTATACTGCTCACCATTCTCGCCTGCGTTGTGGTGGTGGACGCCACCGGCGCGGCTCTTCGTCGCAAGCTCAAATGATCGTGCAAAGCGCGAGTATGCGACCCAGAATCGTGGTCACTCACCCCATCCACGCCGATGTCGCAGCCCGTTTGGCGCAGGTAGGCGAGGTCGACATCAATGCCTCGAACGAACCGTGGTCGCCGGCTGAGCTGAGTGCGCGTCTGAAAGCGGCGGAGGCGATGATCGGCTTCATGACCGACCGCGTCGACGCAGCCCTACTGGCCGCTGCCCCGCGCCTGAAAGTGGTGGCCTGCGCGCTGAAGGGCTACGACGGCTACGACGCCGACGCCTGCACCGCGGCCGGTGTGTGGCTCACGATCGTGCCCGACCTGCTGACCGCGCCCACGGCCGAGCTGGCACTGGGGCTTGCCATCGCGTTAGGGCGCCACGTGAGGGGTGGCGATGCCCATGTACGCAGCGGCGCACACCGCGGCTGGCGCACGCAGTTCTATGGGCGCGGGCTGGACGGTGCGGTGGTGGGTATCGTTGGAATGGGGCAGGTGGGCCGTGCTATTGCGGCACGGCTGCGAGGCTTTGGCTGCCGCCGCCTGCTGGGTGTGGACGTCGCCCCATTTACGGTACCCGGGGTGGAACCCGCTGGCTTGGCCGAGGCACTGGCCGAAAGCGATACGCTGTTTCTGGCTGTGCCACTGACCAGGACCAGCCGCCATATGATCGACGGTGCCGCACTCATGCACTGCAAGCGCGGCCAGCTGATGATCAATGTCGGCCGCGGTTCGGTGGTCGATGAAGCTGCCATCGCGCGGGCCCTGGAGTGCGGTGAACTGGGGGGTTACGCTACTGACGTATTCGAATTCGAGGACTGGAGCGTGCCCGACCGCCCGGTCGGTGTCACGCCCGCGTTACTCCAAGCGCCGAATACGCTCTTCACGCCGCACCTGGGGTCGGCTGTGCGTGACGTGCGACGGGCAATCGAGCACCGCGCGGCCGACAACGTATTGGCGGTGCTGGCTGGGGAGAGACCCCCGGACGCAGTAAATCTGCCTAGGGAGCGTTCTGAGGCCTGAGGCAAGGGCGGTCCCCGTGCCGGTTGTTCCAGTGGGTGCCGATAGTGTTTTGGACCGCTGGCGCGGCCGCGCACTGGAGCGGGGCCACGCCGCTTGCCAAAAGCGTGCGGCATGGAGCGCTTCAGGCCAGGGCGTACTTCAAGCCAGAAAATGGCACGTGCGATGGAAGAGCCTTCTCGTGCGCCCTTTTCCATTGGGAGCCTGCGCCGCGTTACCTGCGCCGGTTAGGGCGGATCTGGCTATAGAACTTTTAACAACCTGTCATGCACCCGGTTGCTATAGTATCTCCATTGCCAGGTGGCGTCGCGACGAGGTGCAGGATGGACGAGGGCAAGGCCGCATTAGAGCGCAGGCTGGAGATCCTGGAGGCGCGGGTACGGCGCTTAGAGGCCCTGGTGGAGGAGGATCGGATGAAAACCTCCACCGGGGCCGGTCTGCGGCCGCCACCCAATGGAGGTGGGGGCGGCGTCCCGGGGCCGCGGGCGCCGGCTCCGGTTCGGCGCAGCGTGGCACCCGTGCCGGACAGCCCGCAGCCGGCGCGGGCGGCCCTCGAGGCGTTCCCCCACGTGGTGCAAACGCTGGTACTGACCTGGGGGTATCCCGAGTGCGAGACTTATCTTGCCCGCCTGGTGGTGGACGAGCGGGGAGGCCGCCGGGGCTTCTCGGTCGAGGCGATGGATGAACTCTTGTTCCTGTCCGAGCTCCTGCGCTTTCGCAGCGCCATGGCCCGGCTTCCGTTTCGATGGGGCAAGCCTGCGGACGTTTGGGAAGACAACGCCGGGCGCCGCGGCCGTCCCGTTTTCTAGCCGCTAGCAGCAGGTCCCCGTGGGCGCCGCAGCGCTGCGCAGGGATCGAGACGGGGCGCGGCGCCGGTGAATATCAGGTAGTCGCCCAGCCGCGCGTCGCCGTAGTCCGACGGTTCTCGCTTGTGAAGACTTACTTCCACCATGGCCACACTCGCGACGCGCACCCCCGGCGCGCGCAGAGCGAGATAGCGGGGAATCCCCCAATCGGGGCGGGTGTGGCCACGGCCGGCGATGGTCACCACAGGCGCCCCTGCGCGGGTCCGGGCCTCCAGGAGCCGATCGGCTATCCAGGCGTCGCGCAACTGCTGGACCGCGACCATGCCGGGAAGGGCTTCCCGCGGAAGCTGCCGGCAATGGGATTCGTACAGCTCCTCGGCCAGCCCCAACCGCTCGGCTTCTGGTAGGGCTTTCCCCAGGGCGAGCCGCTGTCGCTGCTCCTCGTCCAGGGCCTCAAGACCACGGC
>NZ_DAIRTR010000070.1:0-16449 GCF_036803785.1 Pelomicrobium sp.
GCAGCGCGGGGTAGGCGGCGAACCAGCGGAAAAATGCGAGCCCCGGCTGGCGCCACGCTTCCTGCGCGAGCTGCCGCTCGGTGGGCTCTTCACCGAATCGCGGCGTCACCTCCCACACGGCCCCCGTTAGGGGGCGATACGCGGCGTCGAGCCGCGCAATGAGCCCCGCGCCAGGACCTAGGGGCGGCAGCGGCTGCTTGCGCCGCAGGTTGACCGAAGCGTGGTGGTAGCGGGTGCCCTCGTCCACGATCACCATCCAATTGAACGGCGACACCGGGCGGGGCAGGGCGCTGACCCGAGCCTTCCCAAGCCCTTGGGCGCGGGCATGGGCTTCGCCCCATTGCACTGCCTGCTGCTTGAGCAGGGCCTGCATGCCCACGTAGGCCGCCAGCAGCACGAGCCCGGCCACGGCGGGTGCCCGGCTCCGGGGGATTGCGGCGCTGGCGAGGAGGGCTAGGGCGATCAAGCCGGTGAACCAGAGGTCGATGATGAAGGTGGTGCCCAGGGCCCAGCGGGTATCGGAAAGCGGGGCGAAGATCATGGTGCCGAAGGAGGTGATCAGGTCTCCCGCGATGTGCATGCCAAGGGCGAGGGCGCACACTGCAAAGCAGGCGCGCCACGGCAGCCCTCCTCCATCGATCCGCGCGAAGAGCCAGGCGAGCAGCAGGGCCCACAGCGGCAGCAGCAGCACCGAGTGGGTGAGACCCCGGTGGCCCAGCAGATAGGTGACCGGGGAGACGTAGCTCAGGAAGTAATCCACGTCGGGGAAAGCGGCCGCCACAAAGCCCGCCATCGCCCGCCGCCAGCCCCTGGCGGCGAGGGGACGGTCTCCCCGGGGTTCGGTGGCCCGGGCGATCAGGGCGCCGGACAGAGCGTGGGTCAGGGTGTCCATCGGGTCAGTCGGCCAGTTCGGCGATCACCGGCGCGTGGTCCGAAGGCCGGGCCCCGCGCCGCGGCGCCACGTCGATGGAGCAGCCCGTGCAGCGTCGGGCGAGGGCGGGCGAAAGCAGGATGTGGTCGATGCGCAGGCCCAGGTTGCGCTTGAAGGCGGCCATTCGGTAATCCCACCAGGTGAAGGCCTTCTCGGGCTGGGGGAAGAGGCGGAAGCTGTCCTTGAAGCCCAGGGCAAGGAGTTTCTTGAACGCTTCCCGCTCCGGGCCGCTGAACAAGACCTGCCCCTCCCAGAGCCGGGGGTCGTGGACGTCGGCCTCCTCGGGAGCCACGTTGAAGTCGCCCAGCACGGCGAGCTGAGGATGGCGTTCGAGCTCGGTTGCAAGCCAAGCGGTCAAGGCCCCCATCCAGCGCAGCTTGTAGTCGTACTTGTCCGAGCCCACGCTCTGGCCGTTGGGCACATACACGCACACCACCCGCACTTGTTCGACGCTCGCCGCGATCACACGCTTCTGTTCGTCCTGAAAGCCCGGAATGCCCACGCTCACCGCCCGCGGCTCGGTGCGGGAGAGGATCGCCACCCCGTTGTAGGTTTTCTGGCCGGCAAAGCAGGCGGCATAGCCCGCCTGGGCCATCTCGAGGCGGGGGAAAGCTGCGTCCTCCAGCTTGGTTTCCTGCAGGCATACCACGTCGGGGCGCTGGCGCGCGAGCCATTCCAGCAGCTGGGGCAGGCGTACCTTGAGGGAGTTCACGTTCCAGGTGGCGAGGCGCATGGGGGGCCAGAACCTGCTTCAAAGCGACTCGCCTGGTAGAGTGCCCTCGGCAGGCGGTCGTCCGCACGGTTGAAGTGTCGTGCCTCGCTTGCCTCGACGAACCTTAGGGTCGGCCACACAAGGGTGCATGGAAGGTTGAAGACCTGAGAGAAAGGAGGCGATCCCCATGAAAAAATCCATCCTCATCGCCCTCTTCGTGCCCGGGCTCCTGTTGCTCCCCGGACAGCGGGATGGCTTCACCGAAAGAGGGCCCCAGCGGGAGGCCATGAGCGACGCGGAGCTGCAGCGGGAGCTCTATTACTCCCAGGAGCGGGCCCACGCCGCGATCCGCGAGGAACAGCGGCAAATCCTCATGGAGCTCAAGAGCCTGCGCACCGAGGTGGCCGAGTTGCGGGCGGTATGCCGCCGCTGACCGCAAGGCGCCGCAAGATTTCCTGCAGCTAGCGAGCCCCGGCTGCCGGGGAGGCGCTTTCCATCGGGGCTGCTTCGCCCGCCGAGGGTTGCCCCGGCTGCGGCGCGGGCTCGTCCTGGGGCACCGCCCGCTTGACGGGGCGGGGGCGCAGGGCCGCCGGCAGCTCCCGCGGATAGCCGGCCGCATCCAGGGTGAGATGCCACTGGGACGCCTCGAAACCCTTGAGCACTTGGCTGCCCACTTTCAGCACGGGCACCTCGGCGGCGCCAACGAGCTTTTTCAATTCCGCCTGCTCGGCGGGGAGCCGTCCGTCTTTCTCGGCATAGGGAATGCCTCGTTCTGCCAGCAGCCGCCGGGCCTGGTCGCAGGCCTTGCCACAGTCGCCGGCATAGAGGGTGACCGGATAGCGGCTCGCCGCCTGGCGCACGGCGAACGGCAATGCCGTCGCCTCGGCGCCGCCGCCCATTTTCTTCTGCTCCTTCCGCTGGGCTTCCGCCGGGGGCGGCGTGTCCGTGTAGTGCACTCGCCCCTCCCTGTCCACCCAGCGGTAGAGGGTTTGCTGGGCGGCGGCGGTGCCCGCCGCGAGGAGCAGGACGGCCAGGATGAGCTTGCCCATGGGTTGCCTCCCTTTGTCCGCCCGGTGCAGCCTCAGGCGGTCTCGGCGATCATACCACTGTGGCGCAGCAGCGCTTCGATGCGGGGTTCCCGCCCACGGAACGCGATGAAGGACTCCAGCGCCGGGCGGCTGCCGCCGACGGCCAGGATCTCATCCCGGAAGCGGCGGCCGATCTCGGGGGAGAGTACCCCGTGCTCCTCGAACAGGCTGTAGGCGTCGGCGGAAAGCACCTCGGCCCACTTGTAGCTGTAGTAGCCCGCGGCGTAGCCCCCAGCGAAGATATGGGAAAAGCTGTGGGGGAAGCGGTTGTAGGCTGGCGGGAATACCACTGCCACCTGGCGGCGCACCTCGTCCAGGAGCCCCATGAAGTCTCCCCGCTGCGGGTCGAAGTCGTGGTGCAGGCGCATGTCGAATAGGGCGAACTCCAGCTGCCGCACGGTTTGCATGCCTGCCTGGAAATTGCGCGCCGCGCGCATCCTGTCGAAGAGCGCCCGGGGCAGGGGCTCCCCGGTGTCCACATGCCCGCTCATGGGCGCGACTACCTCCCACTCCCAGCAGAAGTTTTCCATGAACTGGGACGGCAGCTCCACCGCATCCCACTCCACTCCGTTGATCCCGGCCACCGCCAGCTCGTCCACCCGGGTGAGGAGATGGTGCAGCCCATGGCCGAACTCGTGGAACAGGGTGATGACTTCATCATGGGTGAGGAGCGCAGGTTTGCCGCCTTGGGGCGCCGAGAAGTTGCAGGTGAGATAAGCCGCGGGCACCTGCACCCCGGAAGCCAGGCGTCGGCGAGTGATGGCATCGTCCATCCAGGCCCCGCCCCGCTTCGAGGGCCGGGCGTAGAGGTCGGCATAGAATTGACCCACCAGCTCTCCGCCCTCCGAGAAGATGCGGAAGAACTTCACGTCGGGGTGCCACACCGGGGCTTGCGCCTGCTCGATGCGCACGCCGTAGAGGGTTTCCACCAGACGAAACAAGCCTGGCAGCACCCGGGTCTCGGGGAAGTACTGTTTCACTTCCTGCTCCGAGAAGGCGTAGCGGGCGAGCCGCAGCTTTTCGCTCGCATAGGGGATATCCCAAGCCTCCAGCCGCGCGAGCCGCAGGTCGCGGGCGGCAAATTCCTCTAGCTCGGCGAGATCCCGTTCGGCGAAGGGCTTGGCCTTGGCCGCCAGGGTGTGGAGGAAGTCGAGCACCTCCTCGGGTGAGCGGGCCATCTTGGTCTGCAGGGAAAGCTGCGCGTAACTGGCGAAGCCCAGCAGTCGCGCTTCCTCAGCGCGGAGCCTGAGGATCTCCCGAATGAGGGGGGTATTGTCCAGGGCTTGCGGCCCCAGATCGCTCGCCCGGGTGACATAGGCCCGGTACAGGGTCTCCCGCAAAGGACGATGGTCCGCGTACTGCATAACCGGCAGGTAGGAGGGCATGTGCAGGGTGAACTTCCAGCCGGTTTTGCCCTCCTGGCGGGCGGCCTCCCGGGCCGCTTCCAGCACGTCGGGTGGAATGCCCGCCAGCTCCCCCTCACCCGCGTAATAGGCGAAAGCGTTGGTGGCATCCAGCAGGTTGTCGGAAAAACGGGACTGGAGTTGAGCGAGCCGTTCCTGAATTTCCAGGAAGCGGGCGCGCTCCTTCTCCGGCAGCTCGACGCCCCCTAAGCGGAAGTCCCGGATCTCGTTCTCGATCACCCGGCGCTGGGACCGCGTCAAGCGCTGGAAGGCGGGCGAAGCCTGGATGGCCTTGTATTTGTCGAACAGGATCCGGTTCTGGCCGAGCGCCGCGTAGTACTGGGTGATCCGGGGCAGGTTCGCGTTGTAGGCTTCCCGCAGCGCCGGCGTGTTCATGACCGCGTTGAGATGGGCGACCGGCCCCCAGGCTCGGGAGACCCGCTCGTTGGCATCCTCCAGGGGGCGCACCACGGTTTCCCAGGTGGGGGGCTGCGCCGATCGTTCCAGCTGGTCGATGACGGTGCGGGCCTCACTGAGCACCTGCTCCACGGCGGGAGCCACGTGCTCCGGCCGGATCTCGGGAAAGCGGGGCAGGCCGGAAAAATCGAGGAGCGGATTGGTTTCGGCAGGCATAGGTAGGTTCGGGGTTTTTCGTAAGAGACGTATTGTAGCCGAGGCGTCCGAGGGGCCCGCTTCCTCGATGCGCTCCCGCAGGCAGATAAAAAAGGCGTGGCCACAAAGACCACGCCCAACTCAGGGAGGACAACGAGAGGAGGAAGGAGATAAACCCGCGGTTGCGTTGTCCTCCGACGGCGACGCGCTTAATGGATCATTGTTTTTCCTTGCACCGCGGGTCCTCGGGATTCTTCTTGCAATCGGGCGGGGTCTGCTGGCCGACGGTCTGGTTTTCCAAGGAAACGCCGCCCTTGCCCTGGGCCGTGGAGCCCGCATAGGCCGCTCCCGTCATGCCCGCTACGGCAAGAGCGACCAGCACAGGGGACAGGTACCGCTTCAGGGGTGTTTTCGATGGCATGGATACCTCCAGAACGTTCGCATGGATTAGGGGAAAGGAAGGTGAGCGCTTCAGCTCACGTCCGGCCTTGAGCGATATCCGTGCCAGGGCAATGATTGTTTCGTGAAATGAACGGACTGGAGTGAGGCAGGGGCGCCAGACGGGAGGCTGCGCTAGAGGAGGAGACGCTCCCATGTCGCTCCCAGGCAACGCAGATCCGCGGCACGGAACGGAAGGGTTGATTTAGCGGGCGTTTTCCTGTTGCCGGAAAGCGCCACCCGGACCCTTTCGGACGCCGGAAACTCAACCGGCGTAGACCACGTTTCCGGCCACCAGGGTGTAGCGGGTGCGGCCGCAGAGCGCCAATCCCAGAAATGGGGTGTTCCTTCCCTGGCTGTGGAGAGCCCCGGGTTCCACCACCCAAGCTGCCTCTGGGTCGAAGATGCACACGTCGGCCGCGGCGCCGGGGCGCAGAGTCCCTGCATCGATGCCCAGGATCCGGGCCGGGTCCCGGGTGAGGCGGGCAAGTGCCTGGGCCAAGGGCACCCCTGCCTCTTTGGCCCACTTGAGGGTGAGGGGCAGGAGCAGCTCCAGCCCCGTCGCCCCGGGTGCCGCCTCGGCGAAGGGAAGTTGCTTCGCGTCGTCGTCGACCGGCGTGTGGTCGGAGCAGACCGCGTCCACCACGCCGCTCGCCAGCGCCTCCCGCAGGGCGTCCCGGTCCCTCAGGCTGCGCAGGGGCGGGTTCAGGCGGCAGTTGGAATCGAAAAAGCCCAGGTCGATCTCGCACAGATGCAGGTGATGAATGGAGACATCGCAGGTGACGGGAAGCCCTTCGGCGCGGGCCGCGGCGATGCGGCGCAGGGTCTCGGCGTGGGAGACCCGGCACACGTGCACCCGGGCACCGGTCTCGCGCATCAGGAGCAGGATGCGCTCCAGATCGATCACCTCGGCGCAGGCGGGAACAGGGGGTAGCCCCAGCCGGGTGGCCACCTCCCCGTCATGGGCCACGCCTGAGCGGGCAAGGAACGGGTCCTGGGGTTGTAGCCACACGCTGAAGCCAAAGGTGGCGGCGTACTGCATCGCCCGCATGAGCACCAGGGTGTCGACGATGGGTACATCCGCCTGGGAGAAGGCGACGCAGCCCGCCTCGGCGAGCTGGGACATCTCGGTGAGCCGCTCGCCCGCGAGCCCCACCGTGAGGGCGCCGATGGGGTAGACGTGGGCCTGGTTGAGCAGCCGCGCCCGGTGCTTGAGCATCTCCACCAGCCCCGGCTCGTCCAGGGGCGGATCGGTATCGGGGGGGCAGGCCAGGCTGGTGACGCCGCCGGCGATGGCCGCCTGCATCTCCGACTCCAGGGTCGCCTTGTATTCATACCCCGGCTCCCGCAGGCGGGCTGAGAGGTCCACCAGCCCCGGGCACACGATGAGGCCCGCGGCGTCGATCACCCGGTTCGCATGGAAGCCCTCCGGGGGCTCTCCCACGGCGGCGACCCGGCCCGCCGCGATAAAGAGGTCGGCGATCCGGTCGACGCCGCTCGCCGGATCGATCAGGCGGCCGCCTTTGATATGAATCTTCAATTCTAATTGCCCGCCAGGATGCTCATCACCGCCATGCGCACCGCGATGCCGAAGGTGACCTGGGGCAGAATGACCGACTGGGGTCCGTCGGCCACGCTGGAGTCGATTTCTACCCCCCGGTTGAGGGGCCCCGGATGCATCACGATGGCGTCGGGTTTGGCCAGCTTGAGCTTGTCCTGGGTGAGGCCCCAATGCTTGAAGTACTCCTGGGGGCTCGGCAGGAACGAGCCGTGCATGCGCTCGTTCTGCAGCCTGAGCATCATCACCACGTCCACATCCCGCAAGCCTTCCCGCATGTCGTGGTACACCTTGACTCCCATGCGCTCCACCAGGGTCGGAATGAGGGTGCGAGGGCCTACCACTCGCACTTCCGCCACCCCCAGGGTGGTGAGGGCGTGGATCTGGGAACGGGCCACCCGGGAGTGGAGCACGTCCCCCACGATCGCCACGCGCAGGGCGCGGAAATCCTTCTTGTAGTGGCGGATGGTGTACATGTCCAAGAGCGCCTGGGTGGGATGGGCGTGGCGTCCGTCGCCGGCGTTGATCACGTGGATGCCGGGTTTCACGTGTTGGGCGATCAGGTGAGCGGCACCGCTCTGGGCGTGGCGCACGACGAACATGTCCGCCTGCATGGCCGAGAGATTGTCCACCGTGTCGAGGACCGTTTCCCCTTTCGCCTGGGAGGAGACGGCGATGTTCAGGTTGACCACGTCCGCCGACAGCCGCTTGGCGGCGATCTCGAAGGTGGTACGGGTGCGGGTGGAGGGCTCGAAGAACAGGTTGAAGATGGCCTTGCCCCGCAGCAGGGGCACTTTCTTCACTTCCCGTTCGGTCACGCCGACAAAGGAGTCGGCGGTGTCCAGGATGTGGGTGAGAATGGAAGCGGGCAGCCCTTCGATGGTGAGCAGGTGCTGGAGCGCACCCTCGTGGTTGAGCTGGGGGTTGGGCTGCATGGGCGCGGGCGGCAGTGGCGAAATTTTAGGGCAACCCCGCCCGTTGACCAAGGGGCGCTCGAAGGCGCGGCCCTGATGCCTCGGCGGCTTTGCTACTGCTTGGGCTCGATGGCGAGGCGCAGCTGCCCGTTCTCGGTGCGAATCAAGGCGATCAGCTCGTCCTGGGCGGGGGCCACTTGGGCGCCGACGAACTGGGGGCAGATGGGCAGCTCTCGCCCGCCCCGGTCGAGAAGGGCGGCGAGGCGGATGCGGGCTGGGCGGCCGTAGTCGAACAGCTCGTTCATGGCGGCGCGGATGGTGCGCCCCGTGTACAGCACGTCGTCCACCAGGATAAGGTCCCGCCCTTCCACCTCGAAGGGAATGGAGGAGCGCTTGACTTCCCGGTGCAGTCCCCGCTGCTCGTAGTCGTCCCGATAGAAGGACACGTCCAGGGTGCCCAGGGGAAACCGGATGCCGAGGGCCGCGTGGAGCCGCTCGGCCACCCACACACCGCCCGTATGGATGCCCACCAGGGCGGTGTTCTCGCTGACCTCGGCGCGCATGGCCGCTTCGAGCCGCGCCAGAAGCTCGCCAACCTCGGGAAGCCGGGTGATCCCCATGGGGCCCTGTCTCGCTCGCCGGGAAAGGGCCGATTCTATCAGGGTTTTTTGGCGAGATGCGGCTCGGCGAAGTAGCTTTCCAGGAGGGTCTGGGCCGCGGCGGCGTCCAGCAGCGCCCGCCGCTTTCCGGCAGAGACGCCCGCCCGGATCAGGGCCTCTTCGGCTGACCAGGAGGAGAGCCGCTCGTCCACCACCGCCACCGGCAGCCCGAAGCGCCCGGCGAGCCGCCGAGCGAAGCGTCGACAGCGCTCTCCCATGGGATGGGCGGTGCCGTCTTCCCGCACAGGGGCGCCTACCACCAGCAGTACCGGGCGCCATTCCTGCACCAGGGCGGCGATCGCCTGGAAGCGGCGGTCGTTGCCCTGCCCGTGGATGACAGTGAGCGGATGGGCGAGCTTGAGCGCCGCGTCGCCCACGGCCACGCCGATGCGCTTTTCGCCGAAATCGAAGGCGAGAACGGTGCCCCGTTCCGGGTGCATCGCCTCAGGCGTGGCCGGCGTCGTCGGAGAGCCTGGCGAAATCGATCCCCAGCAGCTCCATGGCTGCCGGCAGGCGTTCCTCGGGAGGCAGGTCGAAAATGACGCTGGGTTGGGCCCGCACCGTGAGCCAGGCGTTCTGGGAGATCTCCTGCTCCAGCTGCCCGGGTGCCCACCCGGCGTAGCCCAGGGTCACCAGAAGGCTGCGGGGTCCCTCGCCCCGCCCAACCGCCTGGAGAATGTCCTTAGACGTGGTGAGCCCGATGTCATCCTGCACCGGCATGGTGGACTGCCACTCGCCCACCGGACGATGGAGGACGAAGCCCCGGTCCATCTGCACGGGCCCCCCGAAGTGCACGGGAACCCCGCGCAGGTCCTCCCGGGCGAGGGGCACGCTGATCTGCTCGAACAGCGCCTCCAGCGTCATGTCGATGGGGCGGTTAACCACTAGCCCCAAGGCCCCCTGCTCGTTGTGCTCGCAGATGTAGGTCAGGGTCCGGGAAAAGAAGGGATCCACCATGTTGGGCATGGCGATCAGGAAGTGGTGAGTGAGATTGATGGACCCCATGTTTTTATTGTAGCCCCCCCAATGGAACGCCACAATTTGCACCCCCCTCTGCCCTCGGGGCGCGGGCTTTCTGGTGCAGGCGGCTAGGGCTCCAGCACATAGGTGCCGGGGGCTTCGGCGAGCGGAGGATATTGTTCCGTGGCGAGAGGGGGCGGCGTCCTGAGGGGACCGCAGCGTTCGGCAAGCCACGGCAGCCAATCCTGCCACCAGCTGCCGGGCTGACGGTTCTGGCGCTGGCGCCACTCTTCGGCGCGCCTTGCCCCAGCAGCCTCCCCTGCCCAGTAGTAGCGCCTCGGCGGTTCCACGGGGGGATTGACGATGCCGAGGATGTGCCCCGAGCTGGTAAGGGTGAAGCGCACCGGCCCGGACACCAGGTGGCAAATCTCGAAGGCCGCCTTCCAGGGAACGATGTGGTCCTCTTCGCAGCCCACGCAATAGAGCGGCTGCCGAATGCGTCCCAGATCGATGGGCAGCCCTGCCAGCTCAAGGGCGTCCTTCTGGGCCAGCTTGTTGGCCAGGTAGAACTCCCGCAGATAGAAGCTGTGCATCGCGCGGGGCAGCCGGGTGGTGTCGGTGTTCCAATACAGCACGTCCAGGGCAGGGGGCTTTTCGCCGTAGAGATAGCCGTGCACCACGTAGCGCCAGACAAGGCTGTTGGACCGCAGCAGTCGAAATGACCAAGCCATCTGGCGGCCTTCCAGGCCTCCCTGATGCGCCATCAGGCGCTCCAGAAATTCGACGCTCTGTTCGTCGATGAAAACTTCGATGGCCCCGGGCCGGGAGAAATCCACCAAAGAGGCGAACAAGGTCCAATGGGCGATCGGGTGTTCGTCGGGACTTTCCTCGTGGCGGCGGTGGAGCCAGGCCATGAGGGCGGCGAGAGCCGTACCTCCCAGGCAATAGCCCACGGCGTGGGCCTTGGAGACGCCGGAGACGCTTCGCGCCACATCGATCGCCTTCAGCACCCCCTCGATCAGATAATCGTCGAAGGTCGTATCCGCCAGGTCCAGGCCCGGATTCCTCCAGCTCGTCGCGTACACGTCGAACCCCTGGTCTACCAGGTGGCGGATCAGGCTGTTCTGTGGCCTCAGGTCCAGGACATAGTACTTGTTGATCCACGGTGCCACGATGACCACCGGGATTTCCCGCACCCGCTCGGTGCTGGCCCGGTAGTGCAGTACTTCCATGAGGGCGTTGCGGAACACCACCGCGCCGGGCGTGGTGGCCAGGTTGACCCCCACGCGGAAGGGGCTCGGATCCACCATCTGCACGTCGCCTGCCCGCAAGTCGTCGAGGAAATTGCGCCACCCTTGGACCAAGCTCAAGCCACCGCTCTCGGCGGCCTTGCGCCAGGCCACCGGGTTGGTGATGAGGAAGTTGGTGGGGGCGATGGCGTTCAGCCACTGACGGGCCCAGAAGGCTGCCCGGCGGCGTTGCCGCGCCGGCACGCCCGGAGTGCGATAGATGGCCTCCTCCAGCCAATGGGTGAAGTGCAGGTAGTTGTCGCGAATGAGGGCGAAGGTCGGCACCGAGGACCAGAGCGGATCGGCGAAACGTTCGTCTTCGGCCACCGCCTCATGGGTGCCGGCCCCGCCGGTCCAGGCGGCGAGGCTCAGCACCCGGGCGTTAAGCTCGGCGAAGCCCCGGGCGGCCTCCCCAAGGGCTTGAGCGAGCTCCCCGGGATGGGCCAGCCAAGCCTGCCGCACCTCCTCCAGGGATTCAGCGACGCCGAAGGGATCGGCGAGGCGCCGCAAATCGGCACCCGGCGCAGCCTCCCGGCGGAAAGCTTGGGTCATGGACACATACCTCCTGCCGGAGGCGCGGAAAATGCGTTCCGGATTGTGCGGTGCATACAAGACAATGGTAGCGGGATCGGAGCCGCTTCGCTACTTGCGCCAGAAGGCGGGGTTCAACAGGATAAACAGCGTGAACAACTCGAGCCGGCCCAGCACCGTGGCGAAGGAGCACACCCAGGTCTGGAAGTCGGTGAGGGAGGCATAGTTGGTCGCGGGCCCGACCTGGTTGAGCCCCGGGCCGGTGTTGGTGATGCAAGCGATGACGGCCGTGAAGGCACTGACGATCTCCAGCCCAGAGGCGCAGAGAACCAGGGTCATGACCACCACCGAGGCCATCCACAGGAAGCTGAACGCCAGCACGGCGTAGATCACGGCGTTGGGCACCACGTTGCCCCCCAGCTTCACCGGCACGATGGCTTGGGGATGAATGATGCGGGTCATTTCGCGAAACACCTGCTTATACAGCAACAGCGCCCGTGCCATCTTGATCCCGCTGCCAGTGGAGCCGGAGCAGGAGACGAAGCTCGCCAGGAACAGCATCCAGAGGGACGCGAAGACAGGCCACTGGTTGAAGTCGGTGCTGGCATAACCGGTGGTGGTGGCCATGGACACGGTGTTGAAGGTGGCGTAGCGCAACGCTGTCGGGAAATCGCCGTAGGCGCCCGACAGCCACAGGTACAAGGCGATCCCAGTGCAGCTTCCCGCCAGCACCAGGAAATACCAGCCCAGCTCCGGGTCGTGCCGGTAAGGCGCCAGGCTCAAGCGGCGAAACGCCAGGAAATGGCTGCCGAAGTTAAGGCCGGCGAGCAGCATGAACAGAATCGTGACCGCCTCGATCGCCGGCGAGTCGAAAAAGCCATAGCTCGCGTCGTGGCTCGAGTAACCGCCCAGGCTCAAGGTAGTGAAGGCGTGGATGACGGCATCGAGCCAGCCCATGCCCGCGAGCCGGTAGGCGCCGATGCACGCCAGGGTGAGGACGAAATACACCAGCCACAGGCCACGGGCGGTCTCGGTGATGCGAGGCGTGAGCTTGGTGTCTTTCATGGGGCCCGGTGTTTCGGCCTTGAAGATCTGGCTGCCGCCGACGCCGAGCATGGGCAGGATCGCCACCGCCAGTACCAGAATGCCCATGCCCCCGAGCCACTGCAGCTCCCCGCGCCAGAGGTTGATCGACGGCGGGAACGCGTCGAGCCCCGCAAAGATGGTGGCGCCAGTGGTCGTGAGGCCGGACACTGCTTCGAAGTAGGCGTCGGTGAACGAGAGATCGGGGAAATAAAGCATGAAGGGAACGGCCGCGACGGCCGGCAGCGCGAGCCACGCCAGGGCCACCAGCAGGAAGCCGTCTCGCACCTGGAGCTCGCGCTTGTACCGGCGGGTGGCAAGCCACAGCAGCGCGCCAGACACCAGGCAGACGGACATTCCTTGGACGAAGGCGCGTAGGCCGCCGTCGCCGTAAACCAGGGAAACCAGCACCGGAAACAGCATGGTGAGCCCGAAGATGACGATCACCAGGCTAAGCAGATGGGAGACCACCAGCAGTCGGTTCATCGCTGAGACCTCCGCGGCCTAACGCTGCCAGAACACCGGTGTGAGCAGCAGGAACAGGGCGAAGAGCTCCAGCCTGCCGAGCAGCATGGCGATGCTGCCCAGCCAGATCTGGAAGTCATTGAGCACGGAAAAATTGGATGACGGCCCCACCGCTCCCAGACCGGGGCCGACGTTGCAAAGTGTGGCCACCACCGCCGAGATGGCCGTCACCTCATCCAGGCCGCTGGCCATCATGAGCAGGGTCATGGTGGTGAGGGTAGCGATGAAGATGAAAAAGAAACCCAGGACCGCGAAGATGATGTGATTGGGAACCACCGTCTCGCCGATCTTTGCCGGCGAGACGGCGTTCGGGTGCACCAGGCGCACGAACTCCCGGTAGACCTGGGTGTAGAGCAGACGTGCGCGGATCATCTTGATTCCGCCCCCGGTGGAGCCGGAGCAGGTGGCGAAGCTCGCCAGGAACAGCATGAAAAAACCGGCGAAGGACGGCCACTGGCCGAAGTCGGCGGTGGCATAGCCGGTGGTGGTGGCCACCGACACGGTATTGAAGGCGGCGTAACGCAACGCCGTCGAGAAATCGCCGTAGGTGCCCGACAACCATAAGTGCAGGGCCACCACCAGCACCCCCGCCGCCATCAAGGCAAGGAACCAGCGGGCCTCCGGATCGCTCACGTAAGGCCAGAGGCTGCGCCGGCGCAGGGCCAGGAAATGGGCACCGAAATTGATGCCGGCGATCAGCATGAAGGTGATGGCGATCGCCTCTAGCAGGGGCGAGTCGAAGTGGCCGAAACTGGCGTCGTGGTTGGAGAAGCCCGCAAGCCCCATGGTGGTGAAGCTGTGCATGAGGGCGTCGAGGAACGGCATGCCCCCCGCCCAGTAGGCGCCCAGACAGGCCAGCGTCAGCAGGAAATAGACCAGCCATAGGCCTTTGGCCGTCTCGGCGATGCGGGGCGTGAGCTTGGTCTCCTTCATTGGGCCCGGGATCTCGGCCTTGAGCAGCTGTCGTCCCCCCACACCCAGCATGGGTAGGATGGCCACAGCCAGCACGATCACGCCGATGCCCCCTAACCACTGCATCTGGCCGCGCCAGATGTTGATGGAAATGGGAAGCTCATCCAACCCCGACATGACGGTGGCGCCGGTGGCGGTGAGTCCTGAGACCGCTTCGAAATAGGCCCGGGTAAATCCCAGGGCGGGATCGTGCAGGATGAGGGGCAACGCCCCGAACACCGGCAGCAACGACCAGACCATGGCGACCAGCAGGAAGCCGTCCCGGCCTTCCACATCGCCCCGGGCGCTGCGGGTGAGAAGCCACAAGAGGCCACCGGTCGCGAGCGTCACGAGCACTGCCTGGTCATAGATGTGGAGCGCGCCGTCGCGGGTGAGCAAAGAGATGAACAGCGGCAGCAGCATGGTGAGGGCAAACAGCATCGCCACCAGGCTGAACGCATGGAGGACCCGCAGCAGGCGCTTCATGTCGGAGCCGGCACGGGTGGGCTAGAAAAAGCCCAGCCCCACCTGGAACAGCTTCTCGATCTTGGGGATCATGCGCTTGTTCGGCACGAACACGATCACGTGGTCGTCCGGGCGGATCACCGTGTCGTGGTGCGCGATCAGCACCTGCTCGTTGCGTTCCTCGGCGGCGGTGTCGTCCAGGCGCTCCACCATGGGCCGCTCCAGCCTGCGCACGATGGCACCGATAGTGGCACCCCGGGGCAGCCGAATATCGCCTATTGCCCGACCAACCACCTTGGAAGTGGAGGCGTCGCCATGGGCGATCAGCTCCAGGGCTTCTGCCGCGCCGCGGCGCAGACTGTGCACCACTGCCACGTCGCCCCGGCGCACGTGGGCGAGCAGCGACCCGATAGTCACCTGGGAGGGGGACAGGGCGATGTCGATCTCGCCTCCATGGACCAGGTCCACATAGGCCGGGCGGTTGATCAAGCAGATGGCCTTGCGCGCGCCCATGCGCTTCGCCAGGAGGGAGGCCATGATGTTGTTCTCGTCATCGTTGGTGAGGGCACAGAACAGGTCCATTTCGCCTGCCGCCTCCGCTTCCAGCAGCTCCTCATCGGTAGCGTCGCCGTTCAGCACCAGGGTCCCATGTAGCTCGGCCGCCAGCAGCTCGCAGCGTTGCTTGTTGTGCTCGACGAGCTTCACCTGGTGGCTCTTTTCCAGGGCGCGGGCGACTCGGGTGCCGATATTGCCGCCGCCGGCGATCATTACCCGGCGCACTGGCCGGTCGAGCTGGCGCAGCTCCCGCATGACGGTGCGGATGTTCTCCTTGGCCGCGATCAGGAACACCTCGTCCCCAGGTTCGATCACCGTGTCGCCCTCGGGTACGATGGGCCGGTTCTGCCGGTAGATGGCCACCACGCGCGTGTCCACGTGGGGGACGTGCTTTTTCAGGTCGTGCAGCGCGTGACCCACCAGAGGGCCACCGCGGAAGGCCTTGAGCGCCACCAGTTTCACTCTGCCATCGGCGAAGTTCACCACCTGCAGCGCCTCCGGAATCTCCACCAGCTGCAGGATGTGGTCGGTCACGATTTGTTCCGGGCAGATGGGGCTGTCGATGCCGAAGTGCTCGGGACCGAAGATTTCGGGCTTGGCCAGGTACTCGGTGGAGCGGATGCGGGCGATGCGGGTGGGCACGTTGAAGAAGCTGGCGGCGATCTTGCACGCCACCATGTTGACCTCGTCGCTCTGAGTCACGGCGAGCAGCATGTCGGCATCCTGGGCTCCGGCGGACGCCAGCACGGAAGGGTAGGCGGCGTTGCCCAGCACGGTGCGCAGGTCCAGTCGGTCCTGGAGCTCCTTGAGCCGCTCCGGCGCCGTGTCCACGATGGTGATGTCGTTTTGCTCGCCCACCAGGTTTTCGGCCACGGAGGCGCCGACCCGGCCGGCACCAAGAATGATGATTTTCATGCCGCGGGGCGTAACCGAGGGGAGGACGGATCGCGCAACGCAGGCAATGCGTCCCCGGGGCCTGCAGGGAAGTCGGCGAGGGGCATGGGCGTTACAGCTTTTGCCGCAGCCAGGTCTTCCATTCCTGGAAGACCTGGTGATCCAGGGCGGCGACCACCGACCGGCGCCACAGGTCGTCGGCCCAGAAGTCGTCGTGGGTGAGGGTGCCCATGGCTCCGCCCGCCTCCGCCAGGATGAGGCAGCCGGCGGCGTAGTCCCACAGCTTCTGCCCGCCGTGCAGGTAGACATCGAAGCGGCCCGCGGCGGTGTAGCACCACTCCAGGGTGCTTGCTCCGTAGTTGCGCTGAGACATGTAGGGGGGCGAAGCGGCCAGCTCGCAGGCGAGGCGGGGGCTCAGGCGCTTCAGATCCACGCTGGCAAGTGCGCCCGCGAGACTTGGAGAGGGTTCCCGGATGGGCAGAGGCTCCCCGTTCAGGAACGCGCCGCGACCGGCCTCGGCATAGAACGCCTCCTCGGCCACTGGATCGTAGACCACCCCAAGCACTGGTCGCCCGCGTTCGAGCAGGGCTACCGACACGGCGAAGTAGGGCAGCCCTTTCACGAAGTTGGAGGTGCCGTCGATGGGGTCCACGCACCACAGCCCTTCGGCACCCAGCAGGTATTGCTCGCTTTGCTGGGCCGCGGTCATCTCTTCCCCCACCAGGGGCGCGGGGTGGAGCTGGGTGAGCCGCCTGCAAAGGGCCTCCTGGGCGGCGAGATCGGCCTCGGTGAACAGACTGCCGTCGTTCTTGCGCCGGTGGGCGACCTTCAGGTAGCGGGGGAGGATCTCTTTGTGCGCGACTTCGCGCACCGCGTCGATG
>NZ_DAIRTR010000071.1:0-16404 GCF_036803785.1 Pelomicrobium sp.
CACCAGCGCCTCCTTGTTGGCGAGCAGCACCGTTTTCCCGGCGCAGGCTGCCGCCATGGCAGACTTGAGTCCGGCCGCCCCCACAATCCCCGCCACCACTACGTCCGCTTCCGGCGCGCCAGCCACCTGGGCGAATGCCTCTTCTCCCCACAGCACCTGCGTGGCGAGGCTCGCCTCTTGCAGCAACGCCGCCAGGCGCCGCGCGTCGCCCGCTTCGCGCAGCACCGCATAGGCGGGTCGGAAGATCCGGCATTGCTCGAACAGACGATCCACCCGCTGCTTCGCTGCCAGCGCCAGCACCCTGAATCGCTCGGGATTGCGGGCTACCACGTCCAAGGTATTGAGCCCGATGCTGCCGGTGGAGCCGAGCACGACCACGCTGCGGGGTATCCGGCTGCAGCGCTCATCCGAGCAAGGAAGAATAGCTGGTTGCAGGGATTCGTCGATCGGTTCCATGGTCTTCAAAGGCCGCTGATGGGGCGGGCGAACCCCGCGAGCAGGCCTGCCAACGGCAATGCCGCCGTCAGGCTGTCCACCCGATCCAGTACGCCGCCATGGCCGGGAAGAAGGGTGCCGCTGTCCTTCACGCCCGCGTGCCGCTTGACGGCAGACTCGAACAAATCGCCCAGCACGCTCACCGCCGCCAAAGCTGGTAGTACCAGTGTAATCCAAAGGCCTTCGGCCCAGAATACGCGCTCCGCTCCCGCCAGTTGGATCAGGGCACTACCCAAGGTCACTGCCACTAAGGCACCGATCACCCCTTCCCACGTCTTAGCGGGACTGATGGCGGGGGCGAGCTTGCGCCGCCCCCAGCGCCGTCCCACCAAGTAGGCGGCACTATCGGCCACCCAGACGGCAGCTAGCACGAGCAGCAGCCCAGCCGGGCTCTCCTCCCTGAGGACTATCGCGGCTACACCCGCCGGTGCGAGCACCAGGACGCCGGTACCGAGCAGCAGGGGCAGAGGAAGCCGCGGCCAGCCTCGAGCGAACCAGGCAGGCACCGCCACCAGCCAGAACATACTTGCGGCGGCGAACACTATCCAGGAAAGCGTCCCACCCTGACCTTTTTCCACCCAGCCCAACAGGGCCACCAGGCTGCCGATGCTGACGGCATAGACGAACCTGCTGCCCGCTCTCGCTCCAACGAGGGCCCACCATTCCCACGCGGCCAGGGCGACGGTGCCAGCGATCAGAGCGGTCCAGGCAGAGGGCGGGAAGAAAAACAAGGCGGTCAGGAACAGGCCAAGGAGCGCAGCGGCCGTGAGGAGTCGAGACGCGAGCATCCTTCGACGGTCAAAGCGCCGGACGGAATGGGCCGGCATCCCGCCTCGGCAAGCCTGCTAAGCGGGTTTGCGCCGCTCTAGGGTCTCGGCCAATTGCTCGCTCGTGCGGCCGAACCGTCGTTCCCTCTGCTGATACCAGAGGATCGCCTGGTGCAGCGCCCGAGCGTCGAAGTCGGGCCACAGGATATCGGTGAAGTAGAGTTCGGTATAGGCGAGCTGCCACAGCAAGAAATTGCTCACCCGCTGCTCTCCGCCGGTGCGGATGAACAGATCCGGCTCGGGCGCGTAGCTCATGGCGAGGTAGGGCGCGAGATCGGTTTCCCCGAACTGGGTCGCGAGCTCCGGCTGCGCCTGCAGCATGCGCTGCACTGCCTGGATGATGTCCCAGCGTCCGCCGTAGTTGACCGCTACGGTGAGGGTGAGCTTCCGGTTGTCCCGGGTGAGGGTCTCTGCCTGCTCGATCAGCCGCACTAGCCGCTCCTCCAAGCGCTCCCGGCTGCCCACCACTTTTAGCCGGATGCCATTGTCCCGCAGCTTCATCACCTCCTGCTCCAGCATGCTCACGAAAAGCTGCATGAGGAAGTTGACTTCCTCCTTGGGCCGACGCCAGTTCTCGCTGCTGAAGGCGAACAGCGTGAGGTATTCGACGCCCAGTTCGCCGCAAGCGCGCACCGTTGCGCGCACCGCCTCCATTCCCTTGCGGTGACCGGCCACCCGGGGCAAGAAACGCCGTCGCGCCCAGCGGCCGTTGCCGTCCATGATCACGGCGATATGCCGGGGGATGGCGCCCACCGGCGGGATGCTCAACGTGCTGCTCTGGTGCTCGCTCATGGGTTCCTTTCATGAGTCACGCGAAAGCGACTCTGGCCTAGACGGCCAACAGGTCGGTTTCTTTCCCTTGCAGGATCTTGTCCACCTCGGCGATGTAGCGGTCAGTGAGTTTCTGGATCTCGTCCTGGGCACGCCGCTCTTCGTCCTCGGAGATTTTCTTCTCCTTGAGCAGCTCCTTGAGCTGGGCAATGGCGTCGCGGCGCACGTTGCGGATGGCCACCCGTGCACTCTCCGCTTCGTGCCGCACTACCTTGATCAACTCCCGGCGGCGCTCTTCGGTGAGGGGTGGCATGGGCACCCGCACCGTGTCGCCCACTGTGGCCGGATTGAGCCCCAGGTCAGAATCCCGGATGGCCTTCTCGATCTTAGGCAACATGTGCTTTTCCCAAGGAGTAACGCCAATGGTGCGGGCATCGAGCAACGTCAAGTTGGCCACCTGGTTGAGGGGTGTGGGCGCCCCGTAGTAGTCCACTGTGATGTGCTCCAGTAGGCCCGTATGGGCACGTCCCGTACGCACCTTGGAGAACTCGGCTTTCAATGCCTCCACGCTCTTGTGCATCTTGTGATCTGCAGTCTTTTTCACATCGGCGATCATGGCTCATTCCTTCTTGGCTATAGGCGAGGCGGTCGTCAGCACTCGACCAAGGTTCCCTCGTCCTCGCCCATCACCACGCGCTTGAGTGCCCCTGGCTTGAAAATGCTGAACACCTTGACCGGCAGCCTCTGGTCGCGGCACAAAGTGAGGGCAGTGGCGTCCATCACCTTGAGGTTGCGGATGATGGCCTCGTCGAAAGTCAGGCGCTGGTAGCGCATGGCGTCGGGGTGGACCATCGGGTCTTCGGTGTAGACTCCGTCCACCTTGGTTGCCTTTAGCACCACGTCCACGTTCATTTCCATGCCTCGTAGCGCCGCCGCCGTGTCGGTGGTGAAGAAGGGATTGCCCGTGCCTGCGGCGAAGATCACTATCTTCCCTTCTTCCAGGTAGCGCATGGCCTTGCCGCGGATGTAAGGCTCTGCCACCTGCTCGATGTTCAGAGCCGACTGCACCCGGCTCGGCAAGCCCACGCGGCGCATGGCGTCCTGCAGCGCCAGGGCGTTCATCACCGTGGCGAGCATGCCAATGTAGTCGGCGGTGGCCCGATCCATGCCGGAGGCGGCGGGGGCCACTCCGCGGAAGATGTTGCCGCCGCCGATCACCACCGCGATCTGCACGCCAAGCACCGCCACTTCCTTGATTTCGGAGACGATGCGCTCGATGGTGGCACGGTTGATGCCGTAGCTGTCCTCGCCCATGAGCGCCTCCCCGCTCAACTTGAGCAGGATGCGCTTATAGGCCGGGCGCGGCGCGGGGGTGTCCATCAGTAGCGCTCAGCGGGCCGCCTGGGCGGCCTGGGCCATCACCTCGGCGGCGAAATTAGACTGCTTCTTCTCAATGCCCTCCCCCACGACAAACAGGACGTACCCGGCCACCGAGGCGCCCTTTTCCTTAAGCAGGGATTCCACCGTGCGCTTGTCATCCTTCACGAACGGCTGTCCGAGCAGCGTCACTTCACGGAGAAACTTCTGCACCGCGCCTTCTACCATCTTTTCCACGATGGCGGCGGGCTTGCCCGATTCGGTTGCTTTGGCGACGGCAATATCCCGCTCTCTCTGGATCAGCTCCGCCGGTACCTGCTCGCGGGATAGGGCGATGGGCTTGGAAGCGGCGATATGCATCGCCAAATCTTTGGCCAGGGCTTCATCGCCACCGGCAACGTCCACCAATACGCCGATCTTGGCCCCGGCATGGACGTAGGAAGCGAGCCGGCCTTTCGCCTCGAGTCGAGCGAAGCGGCGCACGGCGATGTTCTCCCCTATGCGCCCCACCAATGCCTTGCGCCTCTCCTCCACCGTGGCCCCATCGAAGGGCAGATGCAGAAGCGTCTCCACATCGGGAGGATTGTGCTGCGTTACCAGGGCGGCGAGCCGGGTGGCGAAAGACTGGAAGTCCTCGTTTTTGGCCACAAAATCAGTTTCGCAATTAACTTCGACGATAGACCCGAGCCGGGCATCGGGACTCAGATGCACGGCGACGATGCCCTCGGCGGCGACGCGGCTGGCGGCCTTGGTGGCCTTGTTGCCCAGTTTGATGCGCAGGATTTCTTCCGCCTTGGCCATGTTCCCGTCCGCCTCGGCGAGGGCCTTCTTGCACTCCATCATGGGCGCGTCGGTCTTGTCGCGTAGTTCCTTGACCATGCTTGCGGTGATTTCCGCCATGTTTCGCTCCTGACCTCCGGAATCGTGGGTGACCTCAGGCCACCCTCAGCTGCGAACCTCAAAAAAAGGGGGCTTTCCGCCCCCTCTTCCCTTCGTCTTTCTTCATTCTTCTTGCGGCGTTGCCTCGGGACTGTCCACCTCCACAAACTCGTCCTCGACCAGCTCCTTGACAATCTGGCTGCGCCCCTCCAGGACAGCATCGGCAATGCCGCGAGCATAGAGGCGGATCGCCCGGGCCGAGTCATCGTTGCCCGGAATCACGTAGGCAATGCCTTCCGGCGAATGGTTAGTGTCCACCACCGCCACCACTGGGATACCCAGCTTATTGGCTTCCGACACAGCGATCTTGTGGAATCCCACGTCTACCACGAAGAGGGCGTCCGGAAGCGTATTCATGTCTTTGATGCCACCGAGGCTGCGTTCCAGCTTGTCCAGTTCCCGCCTGAGCCGCAACGCCTCCTTCTTCGGTAGCCGTTCCATGGAGCCGTCCTCCACCATGGCCTCGAGCTCCCGCAGCCGCTTCACCGACTGTTTCACCGTCTTGAAGTTGGTAAGCATCCCGCCCAGCCAGCGATAGTCCACGTAGGGGCTACCGCAACGGATTGCCTCTTCGCGGATGATCTCACGCGCCTGGCGCTTGGTTCCCACGAAGAGGATAGTGCCCTTGTTAGCGGCAAGCCGCCGTACGTAGGCGGTGGCCTCCAGGTAGAGGGGCAGGGTTTTTTCCAGGTTGATGATATGGATGCGGTTGCGGTGACCGAAGATGTAGGGGGCCATCTTCGGGTTCCAGTAGCGGGTCTGGTGCCCGAAATGGACGCCCGCCTCCAGCATTTGACGCATGGTGATCGACATGGGATCTCCGTCGGCAAGGGTTAATCCTCCACCCGCCCAGTCGACTCGGCCGCGCCGAGCACCCTCGCGGGGCGGGTGTGCGAATTTCGTCCCGTAAACAATATCTTGGGCGAATTTCGCATTTTAACATCAAAACTGCGGGCCTCTCAAGGCAACAACACTTTTCGTTGTCAGCACCGGATCGATCTTCTATCCTACTGGCTTGTCAACGGACGAAAGGGTCCTCGCCTTGGGGGCCGAGGGTTTCGCTTTATGGACATGCCGGCGCGCAGCGCAGTCGTGATCAAGACCCCGGAGGAAATCGAGGGCATGCGCCTCGCCGGGCGCCTTGCGGCCGAGGTGCTGGATTTCATCACTCCCTACGTGAAACCGGGCGTGACCACCGGCGAGCTGGACGCCTTGTGCCATGAATACATGGTCAAGGTGCAGAAGACCGTTCCCGCGCCCCTCAATTACGCACCGCCAGGCTACCCCCCCTTTCCCAAATCCATCTGCACTTCCGTCAACCATCAGGTGTGCCATGGGGTTCCTGGAGAGCGCAAGCTGAAGTCCGGCGACATCGTCAACATCGACGTCACGGTGATCAAGGACGGATTCCACGGGGACACCAGCCGCATGTTCTTCGTAGGGGAGCCATCGATCCTGGCACGGCGGCTGTGCCAAGTCACCTACGAGTGCATGTGGCGCGGCATCCGGGCCGTGGCTCCGGGGCGCCACCTGGGGGACATCGGGCATGCGATCCAGACCCACGCCGAAAGCCACGGCTTCAGTGTGGTGCGGGAGTTTTGCGGCCACGGCATCGGACGCAAGTTTCACGAGGAGCCTCAGGTACTGCACTACGGACGCCCGGGCACTGGCATGAAACTCGTGCCGGGGATGACCTTTACCATCGAGCCCATGATCAATGCCGGCAGGCCCGGGGTGCGCCAGCTCGCGGACGGATGGACCGTGGTCACCAAGGACCACAGCCTCTCTGCCCAGTGGGAACACACCGTGCTGGTGACCGAGCGGGGCTACGAAGTCCTGACCCTCTCCCCCGGCGCCCCGCCGGAGCCGCCTCTCGATTGAGCTCATGGCCGCGCGCCCGGAGGCTCCGGTCCCGGCGGTGCACCTCCTCGACCTGAAACGGGAACTCGCCAGGGAGCGGGAGCGGCTGCGGGAAGCCTACCGGCAGCGTCCCCACCCCGGTTGGGCCTTGCGCCGGCACGCCCGGCTGGTCGATCAGGTGCTGCGCAAGTTGTGGCAGCGGCTCGCCATGCCCTCCACCCTGGCCCTTGCGGCGGTGGGCGGCTATGGCCGCGGAGAACTCTTCCCCTATTCCGACGTGGACGTACTGGTGCTGCTGCCCGCGCCGGAGGACGCAGCCCTCGCCCCCGCCCTGGAACGGTTCGTGGGTGCCCTATGGGACGTGGGCCTGGACACGGCCCACAGCGTACGCACCGTAGACGAGTGCCTGGAACAGGCGCGCCGGGACATCACCATCGAAACCACTCTCCTGGAGGCGCGCTGGCTGGCAGGCAACCGCACCCTGTTCCAGCGGCTAAAGACATCCCTCGCAGCCATCCTGGACCCGGCAGCATTCCTTCAGGCCAAGCGCCTGGAGCAAGAGCAACGCCACCAGCGCTACCACGACGCCTCCACCAACCTGGAACCTAACCTGAAGGAGAGTCCAGGCGGATTGCGCGACCTCCAAACCATCCTATGGATCGCCCAAGCCTGCGGCCTGGGCAGGAGCTGGCGGGATCTGGTGCACAAGGGCCTCCTTTCAGAGGAGGAGGCGCGGCAGCTAAGGCGCCAGGAAGCGAAGCTGAAAGACCTGCGCATCCGGCTCCATTATCTGGCCGGGCGTCGGGAGGACCGGCTCCTCTTCGACTTCCAGACGGCCCTCGCCAGGGAACTGGGGCTAAGCGATCGGGGAGTGCGGCGGGCAGGGGAGCTCCTGATGCAACGCTACTACCGGGCCGCCCGGGTGGTAGCTCAGCTCAACGTCATCCTGCTCCTCGACCTGGAGGCCCGGATCAATCCACCATCGTCCGGAGAGCCCCAGGTACTCAACGAGCGCTTCCAGGTAACAAATGGGCTGCTCCAGGCGCGTGACCCGGAGGTCTTCCTCAAGCATCCGAGTGCCATCCTGGAGAGCTTCCTCCTCCTGCAGCAGCACCGGGAAATCCAGGGCCGCGACGCCCAAACCCTGCGGGCCCTGTGGCGGGCCGTGGGAGAAGTGGGAGCGCGGTTGCGCCGGGATCCGGACAGCCCGCGGCTCTTCATGGAAATCCTGCGCCAGCCGGCCGGGATCACCCGGGAGCTGCGCCGCATGAACCGCTACGGAGTGCTCGGGCTCTACATCCCGGCCTTTGGCCGCATCGTGGGCCAGATGCAGCACGACCTCTATCACGTCTACACCGTGGACGAGCACATCCTCATGGTGGTACGCAATCTGCGCCGCTTTGCGGTCACCGAATTCGCCCACGAATATCCTCTCTGCAGCCGTCTGATGGCCGAGTTCGAGCGCCCTGAAGTGCTGTACCTGGCCGCCTTGTTCCACGATATCGCCAAGGGGCGAGGGGGCGATCACTCCAGCCTGGGTGCCCTCGAGGCGCGGCGTTTCTGCCGTCGCCATTCTCTTTCTCCGGAAGACGCGGAGCTGGTGGAATGGTTGGTGCGGCACCACTTGATGATGTCTCACACCGCCCAGAAGCAGGATCTCTCGGACCCGGAAGTGATCGCCCGTTTTGCCCAACGGGTGGGCACCGACCGGCGGCTTACCGCCCTGTACCTACTCACTGTGGCCGACATCCGCGGCACCAGCCCCAAGGTGTGGAACGCGTGGAAAGCCAGGCTGCTGGAGGATCTCTTTCACCTGACTCGGCGGCACCTCTCCGGGCAGGCGCCTCCCCCTGCCAGTTTGCTGGAAGCGCGGCAGGACGAGGCGCTGCGCCAGCTGCGTCTGGCGGCAGTGCCGGACGCAGCCCACGAGCGCCTTTGGTCCAAACTGGACGTTGCTTATTTCCTGCGCCATACCCCGGAGGAGATCGCCTGGCACACTCGACTCCTCAACTACCGGGTAGACACGCCGTCCCCGGTGGTCAAGGCCCGGCTCGCCCCCGGCGCTGAAGGTATCCAGGTCCTCGTCTATTGCCCAGACCAGCCCCGCCTTTTTGCCCGTCTCTGCGACTGCTTCGCTCGAATCGGTTTTTCCATCGCCGAGGCGAAGATCTACACCACCCGCCACGGCTATGCCCTGGATAGCTTCCTGGTGCTGGACCCCGAGAACAAGTCCCTGTCTTACCGGGACCTCACCAGCTACCTGGAATACGAGGTGAGCCGAGCCCTGGAAGGGCCCGCCGCACCGCCTCCGCCCCTCGGGCGTGTCAGCCGGCAAATGAAGCACTTTCCCATCGTCCCCCAGGTCCACATCCGGCCTGATGACTACGGGCGCCACCACATCCTGTCCATCGTGGCGGGGGACCGCACGGGGCTGCTTTCCCGTGTCGCCCGGGTGTTACACGACCATGGGGTCAACGTGGAAAGCGCCCGCATCACCACCCTAGGGGAGCGGGCGGAGGACACCTTCCTCATCTCAGGAGGAAAGCTCCTTGACGACAAGGCGGTGGTGCGCCTGGAGACCGATCTGCTGGAAGCGCTAAAGGCCTGAGCTACGCCTCGATGCCGGCCAGTTGCGGAAAAAGGACGTCGGTGAAGCCGAACTTGGTGAAGTCGCGGATGCGCATGGGATAGAGAATCCCCCGGAGGTGATCGCACTCGTGCTGTACGACCCGGGCGTGAAAGCCGCTTACCGTGCGATCGATGGGGTTGCCCCGGGCATCGTGGCCTCGGTAGCGGACGCTGCGATAGCGGGGCACCAGCCCTCGCATTCCCGGCACCGACAGGCAACCCTCCCAGCCCTCTTCCAGGGTCTCGTCCACCACCACGATCTCGGGATTCACCAGTACCGTGAGGGGCACCTCTTCCACACCGGGGTAGCGGGGGTTCTGAGTCACTTCGAAGATCACCACTTGAAGCCCAACGCCGATCTGGGGCGCGGCGATGCCTGCCCCGTTCAACGCCCGCATGGTATCCAGGAGATCCTGCACCAAGGCGTGGAGCTCGGCAGTGTCGAACCGCTCCACGGGACGCGCCGGCACGAGCAGCCGGGCGTCTCCCATGCGCAAGACTTGCCTAGCCGTCATACGCTTCCACCACGTGCTCCAGAATGTTGCGCACCCGGGCCATGGCCCCCCTGAGCACCTTGGCCACCTCTTCCATCCGAATGCCCTCGGCGCTATCTGCCCGGCCGGCGGCGTAGTTGGCCACCACCGCAAGGGCCGCGTAGCTCAAGCCGAGCTCCCGGGCCAAGGCCGCCTCCGGCATCCCGGTCATTCCGACCATGTCTGCCCCGTCCCGTTCCAGGCGGTTGATTTCCGCGGCGGTTTCCAGCCGCGGGCCTTGGGTAGCTGCGTATACGCCCCCCACTACCACCGGTTCTCCCGCCCGCCGCGCCGCCTCGATGCACAAGGCCCGGGTGCGCTCGCAATAGGGATGGGTAAAGTCGACGTGGGTGACCGGGGTCGCGTCGGACTCATAAAAGGTGAAGGCCCGACCGTGAGTGTAATCGATGATCTGGTCGGGGATGACGATCGTGCCAGGGGTGAGATCCCGGCGGATGCCTCCCACCGATGCCACCGACACCACCGTCCGCACCTTCTCCGCCTGCAGAGCCCACAGGTTGGCGCGATAGTTCACCGCGTGGGGCGGGATGGTGTGGCCGTAGCCGTGGCGGGCGAGGAACACCACCGGCCGGTCCCGAATGGTGCCGAAGGTAAGGGGACAGGACGGCTCCCCGTAGGGGGTGCGCACGACCTTACGCCCCCTGATCTGCAGGTTGGGCAGGGTGGAAAGCCCCGATCCGCCGATGATCGCCAACATGGGATTAGCGAACCCTTCTCTCCCGGGAGATAGCCAATGCCAGGTCAAGGAGCCGCATAGTATCGGCCCAGCCGGCGTCGGTAAAGGGAATGGCCTTCAGCGCTCCGCCAGGGCGTAGATGGCGGGGAGGTTGCGCCAGACGCCGTAGACGTCCATGCCGAAGCCGAAAACATAGCGATTAGGCACCCGCAGCCCCACGAAGTCGGCTCGGATGGGCTTCTCCCGGCCGATGTCCTTGTCCGCCAGCACCGCGCTGTAGAAAGCCTGGGCCCCCGCTTCCAAGATGCGTGCCCGGATGGCCGCCAGGGTCTCCCCCTCGTCTAAGATGTCGTCCAGCACCAGCACTACGCGCCCCCGGGTGCGCTCCGGTGGCTCGATACGCCACTCAACGTCGGCTCCCGAGGTCTTTCCCCGGTAGCGGGAGACATAAAGAGTGTCGAAATCCAGCGGGAAGTCGAGCAACGGCAGAAGCTGGCCGGTGAACACCACCGCCCCGCCCATCACAGGAAGCACCAGGGGATAGCGCTCTGCCAGCGCGCTGGTGATTTCTCGGGCGAGCCGCCGCACCGCCGCCCCCACCTCCTCGGCGGACCACACCAGTTCGGCTTGGCTCAGGATCTGACGGGCGCGTTGCGGATCCAGCTTAAGCCCTCAATAGGTGAAAGTGACCACGTTCTCGTCCATCGCTTGCTCGATCACGTAGGCCCCGCCCACCGTCTCCTCGATCTCGGGGATCAGGTCGTCTCCCCACAGTTCAAGGGTCGGCGTGCACACCTTGAAATGCACCCCCGCCTCGTGGGCGTCTTTGATGAAATCGTACACGCTCTTGGGGGAGCCGGGCTTGACGTAGAGTTTTTCCGCCACACCTTTCTTCGCCAGCTCTCCCGCCCGGGCGGTGAGGATGACTTCTACCTCGTAGTCCATGGCGGCGGCCACGGTGGCTTGAAAGAACGGTGCCCCCAGCTCGGGGCCGTCGCTCGGGTCCGTGTTGACCATCACGATCATTAGCTTGTTCGGCATGGGCATCTCCCCAACAGGGTGTGTGGAACCAGATCACTATATTAGCTTATCATGATTCCTTTATCTCATTCCCGCCCCCGCGCCAGGACTGCGCCCGGCACGTCCCGGAGGCTGGCAAGCCCGGCCAGGTAGCCGGCAAAGGCCTGGCCGACCTCCCCGTGCTTCAGTCCATAGGCCACCGTGGCCTGAAGATAACCCAGCTTGCTGCCGCAATCGAAGCGCACGCCGTCGAACTCGAACGCCATTACGGGCTCCTCCCGGGCTAACGCAGCGATGCCGTCGGTCAGCTGAATCTCGCCGCCCGCGCCGGGCTTGAGCCCTTCCAGGTGGTGAAAGATCCGGGGGGTCAGAATGTAGCGCCCCACCACGCCCAAGGTGGACGGGGCTGCACCGGGCGGCGGCTTCTCCACAATGCCGCGGATGCGCCGCGCTTTGCCCTCGCCTGGGTCGATCTTCACGATGCCGTATTGGCCGGTGTCCGCCGGCGCGACCCGCTGCACCCCCAACACCGAGCAGCGGGCTTCCAGGAAGAGCTCCTTCATCTGCTGCAGGACCGGCGGCTGTGCGTCGATTAAGTCATCCGCAAGAAGCACCGCGAACGGTTCTTCCCCCACCACGGGACGAGCGCACAGGACGGCATGCCCGAGCCCCAAGGCGTCCACCTGTCGGAGGTAGATGCAAGTGATGCCGCTCGGGATGGCGCGCCGCACTTCCTCCAGCAGTGATTGCTTTCCGCGGGCCTCCAGCTCCGCCTCCAGCTCGTAATTCTTGTCGAAATGGTCTTCGATGGCCCGCTTGTTGCGGCCGGTGACGAAGATCATTTGGGTGATCCCGGCGGCAGCGGCTTCCTCCACGGCGTACTGGATGAGGGGCTTGTCCACGATGGGCAGCATTTCCTTGGGGCTTGCCTTAGTGGCCGGCAGGAAGCGGGTGCCCAAGCCGGCGACGGGAAACACCGCCTTGGTGATCTGGGCCATGAGATACCTCCGTTTACTTTCAAGCGCGCAACAGTTCCAAGAAGGCGTCCTCGTCCAGAATAGCGACACCGAGCTCCCGTGCCCGAGCGTACTTGGATCCCGGGTCGGTTCCCACCACCAGGTAATCGGTATTGCGGGAGACACTGCCGGTCACCTTTCCGCCCAAGGCTTCGATCCGCTCCTTGGCCTCCTCCCGGGTCATGCTAGCCAGGGTTCCGGTCAGCACGAAGGTCTTGCCGGCAAACTTCTGCGCCCTCGCCCGCGGCGTCTCCGTGCGCCAGCAATGGCCGTAGAAGGGCCGCAGGCGCTCGATCACCTCCCGGTTGTGGCGCTCGGCGAAGAACTGGTGGATGCTCTTCGCCACCACGGGCCCCACGTCGGGCACCTCCATGATCTCCTCTTCGCCTGCCTTCATGAGGGCCTCCAGGCTGCCGAAGTGCCGGGCCAGATCCCGCGCCGTGCTCTCCCCCACGTGGCGGATGCCCAGGGCGTAGATGAACCGCGCTAGGGTGGCGTTTTCGCGGCTGCGTCGCAGGGCCTCGAGCAGATTCTGCGCCGACTTGCGCCCCATGCGGGGAAGGGCCGCGAGCTGCTCCTCGGTCAGGTGGAACAGGTCCGCGGGGGTTTTGACCAGCCCCGTATCCACCAGCTGATCCACCAGTTTCTCGCCCAGGCCTTCGATGTCCAGAGCCCGGCGGCTGGCGAAGTGCAGGAGGGCCTGCTTGCGCTGGGCGGGGCATACCAGGCCGCCGCTGCAGCGGGCAATAGCCTCGTCCGGAAGTCGCACCACGGCCGAGCCGCACGCAGGGCAACGGGAGGGCATGACGAAGCGCCGGGCGTGGGCGGGACGCTTCTCCGGCACCACCGCTACCACCTCCGGAATTACATCCCCGGCCCGGCGCACGATCACCCAGTCCCCAATGCGGATGTCCTTGCGGCGGATCTCATCCTCGTTGTGCAGGGTGGCGCTGGTCACCGTCACCCCGCCCACTTGCACGGGCTTTAACCTGGCCACCGGCGTCAGGGCGCCGGTACGGCCCACCTGCACCTCGATGTCCAGGAGCTGGGTCATCTCCTCCTGGGCGGGAAACTTGTGGGCGAGGGCGAACCGGGGTGCACGAGATACAAAGCCCAGGCGCTCCTGATAGTCCAGCCGGTCCACCTTGTAGACCACCCCGTCCGTTTCATAGGGTAGGCCGTCGCGTTGCTCGAGCAGCCTGCGATAGAAGCCTAAGAGCCCCTCCACCCCGGCCACCACTTCCCGGATCGGAGAGACGGGGATGCGCAGGCCCTCCAGGTAGTCGAGGAGCCGGCTCTGCCGGTCCCGGGGGATAGCCTCTCCCTCCACCCGGCCGATCCCGTAGGCGAAAAAGGTCAGAGGCCGCCTGGCGGTGACGCGGGGATCCAGCTGACGCAGGGATCCAGCGGCAGCGTTGCGCGGGTTGGCGAAGGGGCGCTCCCCGCGGGCCTGTTGTTCGGCGTTGAGCTTGTCGAAGTCGGCCTTGAACATGAGCACTTCACCCCGCACCTCCAGGAGCGCGGGCGGCGCCTTCGCCTGCAGCCGCAAGGGGATGGCCCGCACCGTGCGCAGGTTGCTGGTCACGTCCTCTCCCGTGTAGCCGTCGCCTCGGGTCGCGCCCTGGACGAAGACGCCCTCCCGGTAAGTGAGGCTCACCGCCAGACCATCGAACTTAGGCTCCACTTCGTACTCCACTCGCTCGACGCCGAGCGTCTCCCGCACCCGTCGGTCGAAAGCCCTCACCTCCTCGTCGTCGAAGGCGTTGTTGAGAGAAAGCATGGGCACAGCATGTCGGACCTCAGGAAATTCCTCCACGGGTGCCGCCCCCACCCGTTGGGTGGGGGAGTCGGCAGTGGCCAGCTCCGGGTAGCGGGCTTCCAGTTCCTGGAGCTGCCGGAACAGGCGGTCGTATTCCGCGTCGGGAATCGTGGGCCGATTGAGGACGTAGTAGTTGTAGTTGGCCCGCTCGAGCTCCTCCCGGAGCCGTTTTGCTTCCGCCACTGCTTCAGCCGGCGCCTTCATGGAGGTCTCCTGGCGGCAGCTCCACCTCAAGACAAACGCGCTTTCCTTCCTGCCTAGGAAAAGAGCCGCAACGCGAGCTCTCCCCCAGCGGGGATGCGCCGCGCCTGCATCAGAGCCTGGAGGCGGGCGATCTCCTGACGGATCTTCTCTAGACCGGCATCGGTCAAGGCCACCCGATTGTCGTCCACCATGACGCCTCCCAGGGTGGTCGCGAAGGTGCGGGCCAGTTGCACCATTTGACGAAACGCATCCAACCCGTCCACCACCCGGGGAAGGTCCAGCTCCAAGGTAAGCCCGTCGGTGGACATCTGGGACAAGGTGTCCGCCCGAAAGGGAACGGCCTGCATGTCGGCCACCCGGAACAGAACCTCTCCCCGCTCGTCCAGGAGGGTGTAACGGCCGTCGGCGGTGAGCTTCAAACCGTTGGACTCGGCCAGGGCCTTGATCTTGGCCCCGTGGAAACGGCGCTCCCTGGGGCTCACCACGTTGATGCCGATCACCACGTCCACCTCAGCGCAGAATTGATCCAAGAGCGCTGCCCGCACCGCCGCTTCGTCGGCATCGGGCATGGCAACCCGCGCCCCCAGGGTCTGGGCCAGGGCCTGGACGGCGTCCCGAAAGCCCCGCAGCATGACATCGCTCACTGCCCCGTCCCGGTCGCAGAGCTGCAAGGCGACACGGACCCGGCCATAGTGCCCTCCCATGGCCGAGTGGACTTCCTTCCAGGCGTTTTCCTGGGGGTCATAGACTGCAAGCGAGACCGGCTTGCCGAATTCGGCTTTGCGCTGCACCAGGGGGGCGAGGCGGGCGGGCTCGATCGGTGTGGGAAACGCCAGCTCTGCCACGAAATCGATACCTTCGTCGAGCAGGGCCGCATCGGGCGGGAAGGAACCCGGGGCCGGCGCCGGTTCTGGGCCCGGCATGGTTCGCCTCTCCGCCACCGGCATCGGCTCCAACCTCGGCTCCAATCGGGGTTCGACCCGGGCTTCCGGCTCCTTGAACGGCTGGGACTGCAGCAGCACATCCTGGTGGCGATTGCCGAAAGCGCGCTCTGCCTGGCGCCGCAGTCGGCGCTGCTGAATCCGGTTGAACAGGTACACGCCCGCCACCACCAGCACCCCCACCACCAGCAGTCCCAGTTGCAGCTCGCTCATCGCGTTTCCATGTTAATGCCCGGCGGCGCCGGTGTCAGGCGCCGGGCAGGCACGCCGGGTCAGGCAGCAGCGGCGTCCCGCATGCGCATCGCCTCTTCCACGTCCACCGCCACGACCCGGGAGACCCCTTGCTCCTGCATGGTGATGCCGATTAATTGGTGGGCGATCTCCATGGTGAGCTTATTGTGGCTGATGAAGATAAACTGGGTTTGCTGGGCCATGCGCCTCACTAATTGGCA
Source organism: Pelomicrobium sp. (assembly GCF_036803785.1). Taxonomy (NCBI): domain Bacteria; kingdom Pseudomonadati; phylum Pseudomonadota; class Hydrogenophilia; genus Pelomicrobium; species Pelomicrobium sp. The sequence goes on from NZ_DAIRTR010000071.1 coordinate 15,580, forward strand.
GAAGCGCTCGGTGTTGGTGTCATCTAACGGCGCATCCACTTCGTCCAGCAGGCAAAAGGGCGCCGGGTTGAGCTGGAACAGGGAGAACACCAGAGCGAGGGCGGTGAGGGCCTTCTCTCCTCCCGAGAGCAGGTGGATGGAAGTGTTCTTCTTGCCCGGCGGCTGAGCGATGATCTGCAGGCCCGCATCCAGGATTTCCTCTCCGGTGAGCATCAGCCGAGCTTGGCCCCCGCCGAAGAGGGTGGGAAACAGCTCGGCCAAGTGGTTGTTCACTTGCTCGAAGGTGCTCATTAGGCGCTCCCGGGTCTCTCGGTCAATGCGCCGGATGGCATTCTCCAGGGTGTGCACTGCGGACCGCAGATCTTCCGACTGGGCATCCAAGAAGGCTTTACGTTCCTCGGTACCCTTCAGTTCCTCCAGTGCCGCCAAATTGACCGCGCCCAGCTGCGCGATCTCGTTGTTGAGCCGGGTGATTTCCCCCTGGAGAGACGAGGCTCGGGGCTTGTCGCCTAACTGGGTGGCCAAGACCTCCTCGTCGAGGGCCATCTCCCGCAGCTGCTGATCGAATTGGGCTACCGTGAGCCGCGCCTCCTGCTCTTTGAGCTGGGTTTCGGCCAGTTTCTGGCGCAAGGGCTCAAGCCCCTGCTCTAGGGTCATTCGGCTCTCTTCCAGGCAGCGCAGCTGGGCGCTCCCCTCTTCCAGGGCGTCCCGTGCCTGGACGAGGGCCTCCTCCCGGGACTGGCGCGCCTGAAGCGCGGCCTGCAAAGCGGCTTCGACGGGGGTGCAATCGAGCCCACGCAGCTCTCCTTCGAGGGCCTCCAGAGT
>NZ_DAIRTR010000072.1:0-16215 GCF_036803785.1 Pelomicrobium sp.
GGGCGAAGCCGGCGAGGGCGCCGAGGGGAAGGCTTTTTTTCATGGGGCGTCTCCGTGGTTTCCGTGGCCGTGGACGGATGAGAGCTTACGCCTTTTTTCCTTCGTGAACATTCGTGCTCGTTGCGTCGCCGAATCGGCCCGTTTCAATCTTCCCACTCGAGCTCCGTGTAGACTGCGGTCACGTTGCGCGGATGGTAGAGGTCGAAGAGCCGCCACTTTCCCCGTTCCGCGTGTCCCACCGAGTCCACTGCCTGCTGAAGGGTGAGCCGACGCTGGAGAGCCCGCCGGGTCTCCTCCACCAGGGTGGCGAGATAGCGCTCTTGGGCGTCCAGGGCGGCAGGCCAGGCCACGGTCGCCGGACCATGGCCGGGCACGGCGCGCTGGACCGCAAGGCCCCGCAAGCTGGCCATCACCTGAAGCCAGCCTCGGGCGCTGCCGTCGACGGCCGGGATGCGCTCGACGAACAGCAGGTCGCCGAGCCACAGGGTGCCGGTCTGCTCGTCGAAGACTGTCAGATCCTGGTCCGTGTGGGCGGTCGGCCAGGCGCGCAACGCAAGGCGCCGCCCACCCAGGTCCAGGGTCAAGGTGTCCTGGACGAGGGTGTCCGGTGGGACGAGGGGGGTGCCTCCCGCCTCGGGGCCCAAGGCGCGCGACAGGGCGGCAAGATAGGTCCTCGCCCGGGCGGCGAGGGCCGCGGGGAGCCGGGCATGGCCGACGAAACTCGGCTTGTCTCCGGCAAAAGCGGCGTTGCCCAGGAGATGATCGGGGTGGACGTGGGTGTTGATCACGTAACAGACGGGGAGCTCCGTCCTCACGCGCACCGCTTCCCGCAGCCCCTGACCGACGGCAAGGCTGCCGCCCGTATCCACCACCGCCACGCAGCGGCGGCCCACGATAAAGCCGACGTTGGCGATGGCCCCCCGGTTGGCGGCGGAGGTCTCCTCGTGGGCGCCCGCGTAGACGAAGACCCCCGGCGCCACTTCTTCCACCGGTAGCGGCGCGGCGATTCCCCAGCCGGGCCAACAGGCGACAAGCCAGGCGAGCAGTAAGCGTTTGCCCATCGCCGCCACTTCGTTTCCTCAGTAGATCGCCTTGTCCCGGTGGCGCGCCTGGTCGAGCCCCTTGACCGTCTCCAGGCCCTTGGTGTCCTTGAGCACCGCCCGCTCCAGGTCGGCTTCGGTGAGCTCCGCTCCGGTCAGGTCGGCTCCGGTTAGATCGGCACCCGAGAGATCGGCGCGGAAGAGGTTGGCGCCCCGGAGGTTGGCACCCCGCAGGTTAGCGAAGCGCAGCAGCGCCCGGTTCACGTCCGCCCCCTCCAGGTTGGCCCCGGAGAGATTGGCGCTGGTGAAGTCGTTGCGCATCTGTCCCATAGGCTGGTTGCGGATGTCCACTCCCAGGCGGGCGTGGGCGAAGTTGACGCCGGAGAGATCCAGCCCCGCCAGATGGGCGATCACGCGGGCGCCGGAAAGATTCGCCCCCTTGAGCTTCGGCTGGCGGATGACCGGCGCGAAGAGGCTCGCCTTTTCCAGATTGGCCCCGGTCAGATCGGTGCCCATGAGCCAGGTGGCGTCCAGGTTAGCGCCGGAGAGATCGACACCCGCCAGGTTGGCGTTGACCAGCTTGGCCCCGAAGAGGTTGGCCCGGGCGAAGCGGGCGTTGCGCAAGTCCAGCCCGCTCAGGTCCTGATTCGAGAGATCTTGACCGGTAAAGTCGGCCGGTTGCTCCCGGGTCGCCCGGGCAAGCCGCTCGCGCACCTCCTCGACGCCGAGGGGGGGTGCGGCGAACGCGAGGGACAGGCAGGCGAGCGCCATCCATCCCCCGAGGAACCATCGGCCGGCCCGTCCTTGCTGCGCCGCAGCGGCGGCGCCCGGCGGGCCTCGCCGCGCTAGTCGTACTTGATATACCAGACCCGGGGATCGTCCTGGGGCGTGCCCTCCAGGGGTCCGCCTTCCTTGCCCGGTTGCCATTGCACCACTTCCTCGATTTTCTTGGCCAGGGCGAAGTCCTTGTCGGTGACGCCCCGAGCCACGTGGGTCACCAGCTTCACGATGACAAAGGCGTAGGACACCGTCAGGTCCGGGTGGTGCCAGGCGGCCTCCGCCAGGTGCCCCACGGCGTTCACCACCATCAAAGTGCCCTTCCAGCCGTGGGTGCGGTACTTCCTGCGGATCCAGCCGTCTTCGTAATACCAGTGAGGCAATTCTCGGGCCAGGCGTTCCTTGATCTCTTCCTCGGTATAGACCCGGAGGTTGGTCTTGGTCTCCATCGCTTCGACCTCATGCGTTATGGGTTTGAAGAGGCGGGCATCCGGCAGACGCTCACCCGCCTTCATCCCGGATTCGGGGCCGCCCCGCCGCCCTTGCGTCGCCCGCCGCGGGGACGGCGGGGTGTGACACAACATGTTCACGCTCGGGTTGCACAGAGTCAATTCTGACACACCGGGTAGGGTCCGGAGGTCTTCTTTAACCCTATGAAAAGCTGAGGTTGTGTTGGCGCTGTCCTGCTCCAGGGACGCTTTCTGGACTGGCATATAATGTGCTACGCGCCCAACAGGTAATGGAAGCATTACCCTTCACCTTTTCTCGGAGTGGGGAAGAAGGTGTCGCGCGCTGTGAGGGGGATGAGATTCTCAAACCCGTGATGAACGACAATGGAGGATCTGGCGATGAGAGCGAAATTCAAATGGCCGCTGGCGTTGATGGCCCTGGCGGTGCCGGGGCTGGCGGCGGCGAACGCCGAGCTGGCGAAGCTGCAGAAGGACCCCAAGCAATGGGTCATGCAGGCCGGGAACTTCTACAACTGGCGCTACAGCGAGCTCAAGCAGATCAACAAGGACAACGTCAAGAACCTGCGGGTCGCCTGGCAGTTCTCCACGGGGGTGCTGCGCGGGCACGAAGGCGGCCCCCTGGTGATCGGCGACACCCTGTACATCCACACGCCGTTTCCCAACAAGGTCTTCGCCATCAGCCTGGACGACTACACCATCAAATGGAAGTATGAGCCCAAGCAGGACCCCAGCGTGATCCCGGTCATGTGTTGCGACACGGTGAACCGGGGCCTCGCCTACGCGGAGGGTAAGATCTTCCTGCAGCAGGCGGACACCACCCTGGTGGCCTTGGATGCTAAGACCGGCAAGGAGATCTGGAAGACGGTCAACGGCAATCCCAAGATCGGCGAGACCAACACCAATGCCCCCCACGTGTTCAAGGACAAGGTCTTCACCGGGATTTCCGGCGGCGAGTTCGGCGTGCGTGGCTTCATGGCGGCGTACGACATCAACACCGGGAAGCAGGTGTGGAAGTGCTATAGCACCGGCCCGGACAACGAGATGTGCTTCGATCCGGACAAGACCATGACCTGGACCGACGGCAAGATGGCGCCGGTGGGCAAGGACTCGTCCCTGAAGACCTGGCAAGGGGACCAGTGGAAGATCGGGGGCGGTACCACCTGGGGCTGGTACAGCTATGATCCGGAGCTCAACTTGATGTATTACGGCTCGGGTAATCCCAGTACCTGGAACCCAACCCAGCGCCCCGGCGACAACAAGTGGTCGATGACCATCTTCGCCCGGGACGTGGACACCGGCAAAGCCAAATGGGTCTATCAGATGACGCCCCACGACGAGTGGGACTATGACGGCGTCAACGAGATGATCTTGGCCGACATCACGGTGAAGGGCAAGAAGCGTAAAGCGCTCGTGCACTTCGACCGCAACGGCTTCGCCTACACCATGGACCGAGCGAGCGGCGAGCTGCTGGTGGCCGAGAAGTACGACCCGAAGGTGAACTGGGCGACCCACGTGGACATGAAGACCGGCCGTCCGCAGGTGGTGGCGAAGTATGCGACCTCCAAGCACACCTCGCCGGATCGCGGGCCCGACATCAACGTGAAAGGCATCTGCCCGGCGGCCTTGGGGTCCAAGGACCAGCAGCCGGCGGCGTTCAATCCCAAGAACGGCCTCTTCTACGTGCCCACCAACCACGTGTGCATGGACTATGAGCCGTTCCAGGTGGAATACGTGGCCGGCCAGCCCTACGTGGGGGCGACCCTGTCCATGTATCCCGCGCCCAACAGCCACGGCGGTATGGGTAACTTCATCATCTGGGATGCGGACAAGGGCAAGATCGTGGCCTCCAAGCCCGAGAAGTTCTCGGTGTGGAGTGGGGCGCTGGTCACCGCTGGCGACGTGGCCTTCTACGGCACCCTCGACGGCTGGATCAAGGCCGTGGACACGAAGGACCTGAAGGAGCTGTGGAAATTCAAGACGCCCTCAGGCATTATCGGCAACGTGACCACTTGGGAGTACAAAGGCAAGCAGTACATCGGCGTGCTCTCGGGCATCGGCGGTTGGGCCGGCATCGGCCTGGCGGCGGGCCTGGAGAAGGACACCGACGGCCTGGGCGCGGTGGGCGGTTACCGGGAGCTCGCCCGCTACACTGAGCTGGGCGGCGTGCTGACTGTCTTCTCCCTGCCGTAATCGCGGAAGAAGACTAACCCTTCAAGATCGTTTTGTTCTAAGCTTCGTTACTGACATCTCGGCCGACCCCGTGTCGGGATGTCAGTAATTTTTTCTGCGTCCACTTTTTAGGAAAGGAAGATGAGAGGATCGATTGCAGTAGTGGTGGCGCTTCTGGGGGCAAGCTCGGTTCTTCATGCGGCGGGGGCCGCGCCGGCCAGCCAAAGCGAGGGCAAACCCCTTTACCGGGTGGAGGGGAACAAGGTGGATCCCGACACCCTGGCGGGATGGAAGACCTGGCGGGCGCTCGCCTGTGACCGTTGCCACGGGGCCCGGCAGGAGGGGCTGGTGGGTCCGTCCCTGATCGAAAGCCTGAAGGTGATGACCAAGGAGCAGTTCAAGGAGACCTTGCTGCACGGCCGGCCGGAGCGGGGCATGCCGGGCTTCGCCAACAGCCAGATGGTGACCAACAACCTGGACAACCTGTACGCTTATCTCAAAGGGCGCTCCGACGGCAAGATCCCGCCGGGACGGCTAGAGGAGCTCAAGTAGAACCCCTTCCCCCGAGGAAATGTGGATGAGGAACCGACTCCCGCAGGGCCTATGGATCGTCCTGGCTGCCGTGGTCTTCACGAGCCTTAATCCGGCGGTCCAGGCCCAGGAGACCGCCGCAGGAGAGCGCAAGGTGTTGCGGGTTTGCGCCGACCCCAACAACCTGCCCTTCTCCCACCGCAACCAGGAAGGCTTCGAGAACAAGATCGCCGAGCTGTTCGCTCGAGACTTGGGCTGGGGCCTCGATTACACCTGGTTTCCCCAGCGCATCGGCTTCGTGCGCAATACCCTGCGGGCACGGGATCCTGTGAGCGGCGCCTATAAGTGCGATCTCATCATGGGCGTGCCGGTGGGCTTCGAGCTGGCAGTCACCACCAAGCCGTACTACCGCTCTACCTACGCCCTGGTCTACGTCAAGGGCAAAGGCTTGGATGGGGTGAAGACGCCCGAAGATCTGCCGCGACTGGAGGCGAGCCGGCTCAAGGCACTGAAACTGGGGGTCTTCGCCCAGACGCCGCCGGTGGACTGGCTGCTGCGCCACGGTCTGATCGGCCAGGCCGTCTTCTACCAGCGCATGAGCGGCGATCCGGAGGACTATCCCGGCGAGATCATCGAGCGGGACTTGGCTTCCGGCCAGATCGACGTGGCCTTCGTGTGGGGGCCCATCGCCGGCTACTTCGCCAAACGGTTGAGCTCCCTGCAGCTCGCGGTGGTGCCGTTCGGACGGGACCCAGAGATCAGGTTCGATTACCCCATCGCCATGGGGGTTCGTTTCGGCGAACGGGAATGGAAAGCGCAAGTCGAACAACTGATCGAGCGCAACGCCGCGGGCATCCAGGCGATCCTCGAAGAGTACAATGTGCCCCGGGTGGACGACCAGGGACGGATCCTTTCCAGGAGGACCGACTGAGGCTGCGCCGTCCCGAGGCGAAGGAAAAAGACGGGCCGGGGCGGGCAATAAAAGGAGAAAGGCTTTGACGGGAATCGCCGCCCGAGCGAAGGGGAGGCGGGCTGGCGGCACGAGGTTGACACGATGCGACGTTGGAAGTGGCTCCTGGTGGTGGTCGGCGTCCTTCTCCCCTTCGCCGTCCGGGCCGAGTTCGATCCCAAGCTCTTTTTCAAGTTGATCCCGAGCGTGGTCAAGGTGGAGGCCTACAACGCCGACGGGAGCGTCAACATCGGAAGCGGGGTGATGGTGAAGGAGGGTATTGTGGCCACCAACTGCCACGTCACCCGCAAGGCCCGCTCCATCCAGGTGGGGCAGACCGGCGCCCGGTGGACCGTGCGTGCCCAGTCGCGGGACATGGACCATGACCTGTGCCTGCTCCACGTGCCCCATGCCACCGCGCCGGTGGTGACGTTCAAGCCCGACAAACCCAAGGTGGGCCAGGTAGTGATCGCCCTGGGCTACGTGGGGGGAGTGGCGCCCCAGATGAGCACGGGGGAGATCAAAGCCCTCTACGACTACGACGGAGGGACTGTCATCCAGAGCACGACCCCCTTTACCTCCGGGGCGAGCGGCGGGGGGCTGTTCGACGAGGAAGGCCGGCTCGTGGGCCTGGTGACTTTCAAGTACCGGGGCGAGCAGGCGTACCACTTCTCCCTGCCCGTGGAATGGATCTTCCGCAACCTGGATCATGCCCTGGAGAAGGTGGAGCCCTGGGTGGGCGGCCGGGCCTTCTGGGAGCGACCCCTGGAGGACCAGCCTTATTTCCTGCGGGCCGCAGCCCTGGAAGCGGGCAGTCAATGGGCGGCTCTACGGGAAGTGGCGGAGGCCTGGTCCTGGAGCGAGGCGGACAACGCCAACGCCTGGCTTGCCCTGGGCAAGGCCTTGCACCATCTGAAGCAGGACAGCCAGGCCGTCCAAGCCTACCGCCGGGCCTTGGCCCTGGACTTGGAGAGCGCCGAAACCTGGTATTACCTGGGGCTCGCCCAGGTGGCCCTGGCCGAAAGGGCGGAGGCGGATTACGCCCTTAAGGTGCTGGCGGGGTTGAACCCCCGGCTGGCGGAAAAGCTTCAGCAGTCCATGATGCTGTACTGAATCGAACGCTTGGAGCCCTCCCGGGCTTCAGCGTCCGGGAGGAGGGAAGAACCGATTTGGAACGAAGGAACCCTACCCCATGAGCCGCGTGAATGTCGTGACGTCCTTGGGCCTGGCGGTGCTCGCCGCCGGGCTCGTCTTGTCTACCGCCCAGGCGCAGGAAAAGGAGGAAAGCTATTCCAGCGCCGAGACGCTCCTTTTCCTCACCGATCATCTACAGCCCATCACCCGGCCGAACATTCTCCATTACCGCTTCAAGAAGGAAGGAACCTTGGAGGCCGGATTTCAGGACCAGGTGGACGTGTTCGTCGAGCGGGTCCAGCCGGACGGCAGCAAGTTCGTCTCCGCTCAGTTCCTCACGGGGGAGCGGGAGAAGAGCTTCCCCCCGGTGGAAAACGCCCGCGGCAACCCGGTGCTCATGTACTTCCTCAACCGGGACATCCTGGAGATGCAGCGCCTGACGGGGGGTAGCTGGCGTTATTTCAAGCGACTGATCAGCCAAGCCTTCGCCGAGAGCGCCGAGGTGCGCCCGGTCAAGCTGTCCTTCGGCGGCGAGGAGCTGGCTGGCACCGAGGTGAAGGTCACCCCCTACGCAGCCGACCCGAAGAAGGAACGCTATCAGCGCTTTGCCGGCAAGGTGTACGTCTTCGTGCTGGCGCCCAAGTTGCCGGGGGGCATCTATCAGATCCGCACGGTTGTCCCCGGAGAAGCCGGAGGCAGTAGCAAGCCCCTAATCGAAGAGACCATGACCTTTAGCGGGGCGGAAGCCCTGGTCAAGCGCTCCTCCAGCCCCTGACCGTTTCAGGCCCGGATCAGGATTTCTCCCAGACCGCCCACCGCCCGGTCGCCCACGTAGCGGCGCACCCGAGGCGGTGCGGCGAGCGTTCCGAACGCCCCCGGCAATCCCCGCCAGGCGCCGACGAGCAGGGGCAGGAAGGGGAGCGCGAACGTCCCGCTCTCGTTGAAGGTGGGCAGAAGGGGCGGGGGCGTCTCGAGGAGCAGGGTTCCGCGCCGCATGGCGAAGCCCGCGCCTTCCCCTACCCGTCCCAGGACGGCCACGGTGCCGGCGATCATGCGGGAGGCGCAGTAGCGGCCCGCATTTCCCTCGATCAGCACCTGGCCGCGTCGCAGGCGGTCCGCGACCCGGTCCCCCGCGCTGCCCCGCACCACGATCGTGCCTCCCCGCATACCGTGAGGCTCCCCGGGCAGGGCAGCCGCGAGGAAATCCCCGACATCACCGTGGATGTGGATGAGCCCCCCCGCCATGCGGCTCGCGCAGTAGGCGCCAGCGCCGCCCCGCACCTCGATCACGCCGCCCTGGAGGTCGAGGCCCAGATAGGCGCCCGCGTTCCCCTCCACGAGGAGGAGGCCGCTGCCCATGCCCTGACCGATACGGTCCAGCCGCTCGCAGCTTCCCCGGATGACCAGCGTGCCCGGGTCGGTCCCGCTCACCTGGAACAGCTCTGCCACCCGCAGCCGGCGGTTGCCGCTCACCAGTTCCAGGGCCGCGATCTGCGCCAGGGATTTTCCGGCAAGGCGCTCCGGCGTGAGAGGGGAGAGGTCTACCCGCTGCTGCGGAGTCTCCCGCAAGGTAAAGGTGAGGGCGCTCACGCCAGGATCTCCCGGAGGTGGAAGTGGAATGGACCCAGCTTGCCGCCGTAGTTGCCGGCGCTCAGGCGCCGCACGCCGGCACCGGCGCCGAGCTCACACACCGCCCGCAGGCCCGCGCCCAGGGCAGAGCGCACATCCGCTTCCGTCAATCCGTCCACCACGATCTCCAGCACCGCCTCGATGTCCGGGGTGAGGGCCGTGGCCACGAGCCCCCGCAGGGTCGGGCAGTAGGCGTCGTTGGTGGAGGCGGGCAGAGCCTTGTACTTGGAGCCCACCTTGGAGCCCGAACGTACCACACCGCCCGGGAAGGGCAGGATGACGTTGGGAACGCGTTGCATGGCCGCCACCGCTGCTTCGGCCGCCTGCAGGGCCGCCGCCCGGCGGGCGGCCAGGATCAGGAAGTTGCCCCCACCCACGGCCTTGACCATGCCGCTCGACTCTTCGCACAGGAACTCCCCGTCCATCACCGGGACGCGCCAATAGCGCCGCCCGCCGATCAACTTGGAGAGCTGGAACCCATCGCCGAAATAGCGCAGGTTCTTGCCCAGCGGGATGGGCTCGCCCCCTTCGATGCCGGAGAAGGCGGCGGTGGTGGGGCAGGTGAGGACGCACTGGCCGACACGACGCTCGAGCTGCTTGGCCAACTCCTTGCTCGAGACGGAAAAGAGCAGGATCGCCACCCCAGGCCGCCCGTCGGGAGTCTCGTGGGGGGCGAGCTCCCGCTCGATGCCCGCCTCACAGCCGCAGGCGATCACGGAGGTGGCGAATCCGGTGGCCGATCGGGCCGCGTGCCAGGCCCAGGCCAGGGTGTCGGCGGTGATGACCACCCGAGTCGCCCGCATGGGGAAAGCCTCCGCGAAGGTGTCGTCGATGAGGATGCCGTTCACCTTCACGCCGGTCACCTCCTGAGGCAGGGATGGACCACCGGCTCGCCGCTCAATTCCCGGATTTCCTCGTCGCTGATTTTGAAGCGCTCCATGCTCAGCGTCTGGTAGCGATGGAAATAGGGTTCGAGCACCTTCTCGATGCCCCGGTCGAAGGCCGGACGCACCACGTGCACCCGCCCGGGGGTGACGTGGACGATGCGCCCTTCCCGTGCGACCAGCGTGCCGTCCTTAAACACGTAGTCCGGGGCGGAGAACATGCGCTCCCGGTCGGGATGGTCGGTATAGACCACGATGTCGGCAGCGGCCCCCGGACCCAAGTGGCCCCGGTCGACGAGGCCCAGGATGCGGGCCGGCGCTGCCCGGGTCATGATGGCGATTTCATACAGGGAGTACTCCCGCTCGATGGCGCCCACCGTGCTCATGGCGACGGCGTCTGGATGGAGGGTGGCCAGCATGTCCCGGCGGAAAGAACGGTCCATGAGCAGCCGGATGAGATGGGGGTAGCTAGTAAAGGGCGCCCCGTTCGGATGATCGGTGGTGAGGAAGACCCGCCAAGGGTCCTTCACCAACAGGAAGATCTCCAGGCCGATGGCCCATTGCAGGGCGTTCACGAAATTCTTGTCCCGGTAGCGGAAGGGCACCACCCCGCAGCCCGCCTCGCACTCGATGTCCATGGCCATCCACTTTTTCGGGTGGGCGTGGCCGCTGTTTTTGTGCTGGGTCATGGTGTCACCGGAGCAGGTCACCGTCTGGCCGAACATGATCTGGCCCACATCCACCGTGACGTTGGGGTGGGCATTGACCGCCTCCGCGATGCGCCCGGCCGCGGAGGAGAATTTGCGATCGCCTTCCGTTCCGTAGCTGTGGAACTGGACGTGGGTTAGATGTAGGGGCAGCCCCTCTGCCGCCGCGAGGGTGGCGAGGGTGGTCTCCACGTTGCCTGGCACTCCCAGGTTGGAGGCATGCACGTGGAGGGGATGGGGCACCCCCAGCTCGTGCACCGCCCGCACCAGGGCCTGCAACACCTGGCGCGGGGTGACCCCATAGTGGGCGTGGGGCTCGTCCAGGTCGAGACTCCTCTGGTTGAACTTAAACGCGCTGATGCCCCCGGGATTGACCACCTTGATGCCGAGGCACTGGGTGGCGTGCAGGATCCAGGCAACGTAGTCGTTGATCAGGCGTTGGTCCTCGCCTTCTTTAAGGAGGCGTAGGAGGAAATCGTCGTTGCCCAGCATGGCGTAGCCGCCCCGGTCCACGATGGGGGTATCGCCCATTTCCAGGTGGGCCTGACGGGCGTTCACCGGCACGATGGCGGGCTCGAAGCAGGCGGTGTAGCCCATTTCCACGTAGCGGTAGCCCGTGGCCCACGTGGACGGGGTCGCATGGCCGCTGCCGGAGCGGGTGAAAGCGGTGCGGTAGCGGCGTTCGTGGCGGTGATCCTCCGGCAGCATGGCCCGGGCGATGTTCACCTTGCCGCCGCCGATGTGGGTGTGCAGGTCGATGGCGCCCGCCATCACGATCTTGCCCGCGAGATCGTAAATCTCGTCCACCGGCGTCCCGGGATCGGGGGCCGGGACGATACGCCCGTCGCAGACGTAAATGTCCCGGATCTCCCCGTTGACCCCATGGGCGGGATCGTACACCTTGCCACCGGCGAGCTTGATGAGCATCGGTTGCCCTCGAGAGGACTGTCAGGCGTCGTAGGCCTCCAGGATGGCGCAGACCGCCTGGGCCACGCTCGGCAGGCGGCTCGAGCGCAGGGGGTCGAGCCGCACCACCACCGCTTTGTCGGCGCGAAACAGGTGGGCAGGATGGTCCACACCCGGCCTTCCCACCGGGATGAAGACCTCAGGCTCCCGGGGCGGGACGAGGCTGTCCGCGCCGAGCACTACCATGGGGACGTCGGTTCCGGGTGGGGGCCGGTCGCTCAAGCTGGAGATCCACACCAGGGCGTCCGCCTCCCCGCGCGCGAGCAGCCCTGCCGCGGCGTAGTGGTAGGGATCGTACTCGGGGTGGCCGGCGCCCAGACTCGTGCGCAAAGGAAATCCTGTCTGCCACACGTGCACTTCGTTGGCCGTGAGATCGCCGTCGCTTCCCGCCAGGGGCAGCCCGCAGAAGCGGGTTTCCCGGTTGAGCTCCTTGATGAGTTCGCAAAGCGACTGCACCGTGAGCTCGGCATGGGGGAAGTTCAACTCGGCGGCGCTCCACACGGCCACCCCGTAGCGGGCGCGACCCAGCCGGTCGGCCAGGGCGCGAAGCGTCTCTAAAGGTACGCCGCCCGCTTCCTGGGCATCCAGAGGGCGGCCCGCCACCAGGCACCGCAAGGCGCCGATCACCTCGATCAGCCTCTGCCGGGAGCAAGGGACCACCCAGGGAGGACGTCCGTCCGGAGAAGTTCCCGGGGACGGATCGGCCACCTCCCCCAGGTACACCACCTCGGGCCATGCCCCATTGCGGCGAAACAGGCTGTCGCCGGTCCATACCACGCGCTCGAAGAAGCGGGGATAGCGGCTCGCCACCTCGCCCCCCACGATCAGCACCAAATCGGCGCGGTTCTTCACCTCACTCAAGGTGGTGGACATGAGACCTGCCTCCTGCAGGGGACGCACGTTGCGCATCAGGGCCTCGCCGTTCATGTGATCCAGCACCGCCCCGCAGCGATCGGCCAGCTCCAATACGCGGCGCATGCCGGCCACGTCCGTTCCCAGGCCGGCAAAGAGGGGCTGGCGGGCGTCCTGGAGGAGACGGGCCGCCGCGGCGGCCGCCTCCTGGAGGCTTGCCGCCCGGCCCGCGATCCGGGGTGCCGCCTGTAGAGCCGGAAGGCCGGCGAAGGCCCTCTCGCTCAGGGAGCAGCCGCGGGCGAGAACCGCCAGTCGCTCTCCGTTGGCGGAGATGCGCACGTCGTCGCACAGCAGTCCGCAGAACGGGCAGGCTGCGGCGTCATGGACTATGGGGCTCATGAACGGCGGAGCCGGGGCTTAATCGGGGCGGAAATCATTGGGTGGGCCAGACAACCCATGGCCTCTGGCGGTCGGGAAATGATGCACGGAGCGTGCCAGCAGGGTAAGAGCGGCCCAGGCCGCACTCCCCTCCTTATAAAAGCGAAACGGGCGTCGATCAAGGCAAACACGGCCGCACCCTGGTTTCTGTGAAATCTTCAAGGGGATGCCCTGTGACAAAATGCTCCGCTCGCGTCGCAAGCTTTCGGCGCTCGCCATCGAGGAGGCTTGATGCAGCGGAGCGGGAGGCAGTGGCATGATAGTTGCTGCACCCGTGAATCCGAATGCGAGGCTCCTGCTGACTGCCCTTAGAATAAAAAAGATGTTTCCCTCGATAAATCGCCGCCGCGTGGTCGTGGTGGAAGCGCCTTGTCGCTTGCACTTCGGCTTCATGGACCTGAGTGAGACGGCAGAGCGCTGTTACGGCAGCCTGGGGCTCACCCTGGAGGGGCTCGCCACGCGCCTGCGGGCCGAGCCGGCCGACGATTTGAGCGCCTCGGGCCCTCAGGGCGAGCGAGCCCTCGGCAGCCTGCGGCTGTTGGCGCAGCAACTGCCCCTTCCGGGCGGAGTGCAGCTGACCGTGGAGACGGCGATTCCGGAGCACGTGGGCCTGGGCTCGGGAACCCAGCTGGCCCTGGCGGTGGGAACCGCGGTGGCCCGTTTGTATGATCTGGACCTTTCGCCGCGGGAGATCGCGCGCCTGCTGGATCGGGGCGCGCGCTCCGGGATCGGCGTGGGCGCCTTCGAGCAGGGCGGTTTCATCGTGGATGGCGGCCGCCGGGGCGAGGCTCCGCCTCCGGTGGTGAGCCGCGTCCCTTTTCCCGAGGCGTGGCGGGTGATCCTGATTTTCGATCGGGGTGCCCGCGGCCTGCACGGTCCCGAAGAGGTAGAGGCCTTCCGCCGGCTTCCTCCATTTTCCGAGGAGGCGGCGGGCCGGCTGTGTCGTTTGGTGCTGCTCAAGGCCCTGCCCGCCCTGATAGAGGCGGACGTGGCGAGCTTCGGCGCGGCGGTAAGCGAGCTGCAGCGGGTAGTGGGGGATCATTTTGCCCCGGCCCAAGGTGGGCGCTTCGCGAGCCCCCGGGTGGCCCAGGCGCTCGCTTGGCTGGAGGCTCAGGGGGTGGCCGGGGTTGGCCAAAGCTCCTGGGGCCCCACCGGGTTCGCGGTGGTGGGTACCGAAGTCGAGGCGCTCGCCCTGGTGCGGGCGCTCGAAGTACGCTGGGGCGACGGTGGCCCCCTTTCCTTCCGGGTGTGCCGCGCCCGCAACCAAGGGGCCGCCTGGAGCGTGGAAGAGGCACAACGGCCCGGCCTGCAGACGGCGTTGCGCATGGCGCGCCGTTGACCCAAACGATCGAATTTATCCCATGGAAAGGCCTTACATCCTTCACATCTTCACCCCGACTCGCCAGGCGAGCCCCTTCGACGTCAATATGGCACTCGATGCGGGCTACACCGCCGTGGTGCCCTATACCGACGTCATGCTGGATCAGGTGGCCTCGCTCACTCAGGATGCCATCTTCTCCCGTGGCCCCAAGGGCGTGAAGCGCACTGGTATTTTCATCGGCGGCCGGGACATCGGGCTCGCCGCCGACATGCTGGATGCGGCGAAGAACGCCATGGTGCCGCCCTTCGAGGTGTCGGTATTTGCCGACCCGAGTGGGGCGTTCACCACCGCCGCGGCCATGGTGGCAGCGGTGGAGCGCCAGCTCAGGAAAGTCCACCAGAGCGATTTCGCTGGCCGCCAGGTGCTGATCCTGGGGGGCACCGGTCCCGTGGGCACCGCCGCGGCGGTGCTGACTGCCGCAGCGGGGGCGAAGGTGAGGATCGCCAGCCACACCAGCCTGGAGCGGGCGCGCATGACCGCCCAGGTGGCCAACGCCCGCTATGGCGTGAGCACCGAGGCGGTGGGGGCCACCTCCGCGGCGGAGCGGGCCGATCTCATCGCCGAGACGGAGATTCTCCTGGCCACTGCCAAGGCCGGAGTGCAGGTGGCGAGCAAGAAGGAGCTGGCCCGCGCGGGGAAGCTGCTGGTGGCGGCAGACGTGAACGCTGTACCGCCGGCGGGCATCGAGGGCGTCGGCGTCATGGACGATGGCGCCCCGCTGGAAGCGGCCTCGGGCAAAGCTGTGGGCATCGGGGCGCTCGCCATCGGCAACATCAAATACCAGGTCCAGCGGGGCCTGTTCGAGGAAATGCTCAAGGGTGAGAAAGCGCTCTACCTGGACTTCCGGGACGCTTTCGCCGCCGCGCGCCGCTATGCGGCCTGAGGTACCTTTCCTGATCGCGGCCGTCTCTGGCCGCGCTTTGGCGGCCTCGGCCCGACGAGCGGGCCATGGCGTGGTGGTGCTCGATTTCTTCAACGATCTGGATACCCGGGCTTGGGCCCTGCGTTCCCGGGCGTGCGCCGGCCCGAGCGGGTTCGACGCCCGGCGGCTGCTGCGGGCGGCCGAGCTCCTGTGTCCGCCTGAGGCCTGCGCGGGCCTCGTGTACGGAGCCGGGTTCGAAGGCCGGCTTGGGCTTCTCGCCCGGCTTGCCCGGGAGCGCCGCCTCTACGGCAACACGCCCGAAACCCTGGCCCTCGTCAAGGATCCCGGCCGGTTCTTTCCCCTTCTGAAGCGCCTCGGAATCGCATATCCGCAGACCCGTTTGAGACGGCCGCCGACGCTGGAGGGGTGGTTGCGCAAGCGGGTGGGAGGCGCAGGCGGTGGGCACGTGGCACCTGCCGCGGACAAGGCCCGCCCCGGCCGGGGACGCACCTATTACCAGCGCTGGGTTGCCGGCCGCAGCTGCTCTGCCCTGTTCCTCGCTAATGGCCGGGAGGCCCGCCTCGTGGGATTGAGCGAGCAGCGTACGGCCGATGGGCTCTGCGCGCCTTATCTCTATGGAGGGGCGGTCAGTCATGCCCGGCTTGCCCCCCGGATTCGGGAGGAGGTGGAATCCCTCCTGGCGCGACTGGTGCCCGAAACCGGACTGCGGGGCCTGAACGGCCTCGACTTCCTGGTGGATCCCCTGGGACAGATTCAGGTGCTGGAAGTGAACCCGCGGCCGCCCGCCACCCTGGATCTGTACGACGCCGATTGCCGGGACAGCCTGTTCGACTGGCACTTGCGGGCCTGCCGGGGAGAATTGCCCCGGGATCCCCTGGTGGACCGGGCCCAAAGCAGTCGGGCCCATGCCATCGTGTACGCCTACACGCCCCTACGCATTCCGACCCGGTGGCGCTGGCCGGTGTGGTGTAGCGATCTGCCCCCCGGGGGTCTGCATGTGCCTCCGGGGGCGCCGGTGTGCACCGTGCATTCCCGGGGTGCGACCCCCAGCGCCGCCTGGCGGCTCGCTGCCCGACGAAAGGACCAGATCGTGGCCGCCCTGGGGGCGGTGGCGGCCTGAGGGGGACGAAGCGCGTGGCCCCCGCAACGGAAAAAGCCGATGGGAGAGCGGATTGAATAGCGAAAAGCGTCGGGCGCCATCCCTGGACGGGCTCCCCAGCGTGAACGCCCTGGCGGCCCCGCTGGTCTCGGCCTTGATCGCCGAGGCGGCGGCCCTGCGCATCGGCGTCGAGCGGCTGGCGAACGGAGTGACCCTGGTGGATGCCGGGATCGAGCAGCGCGGAGGGCTCGAGGCCGGGCGGCGCATCGCCGAGATCTGCATGGGGGGGCTCGGGCAGGTGAACCT
>NZ_DAIRTR010000073.1:0-16161 GCF_036803785.1 Pelomicrobium sp.
CCTTTCGTTCGGGCCTCTTGCTCGGTCAATCCCACGGTGGCCACCTGGGGGGAGGTGAACACGACCGCCGGCACGACCGAGAGATCCAGGGCCGCCTCCCCACCCAGCATGTTGACCGCCGCTCGGGTGCCTGCGGCCGCCGCCACGTAGACTAATTGGGGTAGGTTCGTGCAGTCACCCGCGGCATAGATATGGGGCACCGAGGTACATAACCGCCGGTCCACGCACACCGCGCCCGCCGGGTCGGTTGCCACCCCGATCGCTTCGAGCCCGAGGCCCGCGGTGTTGGGCCGACGGCCGGTGGCCACCAGCAGCCGATCGCCGGACAGCCTCTCCGCCCCGAGATCCACATGGAAGCGGTGGCCATGGAACGAAATGGCCCGAGCCCGGGTGTGGGTGAGTACCCGGGCGCCTTCCTCTTCCAGCAGGCGCTGCAGCCCGGTCCCCAGGTCGGGATCCATCCGGGGCAACAGGGACTGAAGCTCGATCACGCTCACCCGAGCGCCCAGGTGCAGGAACGCCTGGCCGATCTCCAAGCCCACGGCGGAGCCTCCCAGCACGATCAGATGCTTGGGGATTTCCTCTGCCACCAAGGCCTCGGCGGATGTCCAATAAGGGGTATCGGCCAGTCCGGGGATGGATGGGATGGCGGGGGAGGCGCCTGTAGCGATCAGGAAGCGGTCGGCAGCGAGCGTTTCTTCCCGGCCATCGCGGCCGGTGATCACAAGGGAGCGGGTATCCCGGAATCGCCCAAAGCCCTCCAGCAACCGGATGGCGGGATTTTCCTCCAGGATGCGGCGGTACTTGGCGTAGCGCAGGGTATCCACCAGCGCCTGCTGCTGAGCCACCATGGCATTGCGGCGAATGACCGGCCGGCACCGCTCCACACCGTCGAATGGGTGGGCTGCCTGCAGGCGCGCGATCTCCGCGCCGCGGATGAGCACCTTGGAAGGCACGCAACCCACGTTGACGCAGGTGCCGCCCAGCATGCCGCGCTCGATCATGGTGACCCGCGCCCCCTCCTCGGCGGCGCGGAGGGCACAGGCAAACGCCGCCGAGCCGCTGCCGAGAATGGCGACGTGCAGAGAAGCCAAGATGCCTCCTTTGTTCCCAAACGGCTGGAATGCGGTTACTCTGCATTGCGTACCATAGTCCGCAGTCAAGGGGCGACCATGGGGAAGAGGAAAGGCTCAAGTCCGGCGCAGACGCTGACTGTCGGGCAGGTGGCCCGCGCCGCCGGGGTCAACGTGGAGACGATTCGCTTCTACCAACGGCGCCAGCTGGTGGACAAACCCGAAAAGCCCTTGGGGGGCGTGCGCCGCTATCCCCGCACGGTCGTGGACCGGGTGCGCTTCATCAAACGGGCGCAGCAGCTCGGCTTCACTCTGGAGGAAGTCCGCGGTCTCCTCCGCCTGGAGGAGCAGAGAAGCTGCACCGAAGCGCAGCGGCTGGCCGTGGCCAAGCTGGAGCAAGTGGAGCACCGCATCGCTGACCTTCAGCGCATGCGCCGCGTGTTGAGACGCCTGATCGACGAGTGCCGCACGCGCCGCACCCCCCTTGTCTGCCCCATCATTTCCACCCTGTCGGGAGCGAAGTCGGTTGGGACTCGCGGCACTCACCCCTACCCGCGGGGTTCCGGCCCCGTCTAGACGAGGAGCACCGTAGAGCCGGTCGTTTTGCGTCCTTGCAGGTCCCGGTGGGCCCGGGCCGCCTCCTCAAGCGGATAAGTCTGATTGATCTCGATGCGGATCTTGCCGTCCAGCACCATCTGGAACAGGGCGTTGGCCGACATGACCAGGTCTTCTCGCCTGGCGGTGTAGTGCATCAGCGTGGGGCGTGTGAGGTAGAGCGACCCCTTGGCCGAAAGCACGCCTACGTCAAAGGGAGGCACGGGACCGGAGGACTGGCCGAAGGAGACCAGCGTGCCGAACATCCGCAGGCAATCCAGCGATCTCATGAAGGTATCCTTGCCTACCGAGTCGTAGACCACGTCGCACTTGTGCCCGCCAGTGATGTCCAGCACCCGGGCAACGAAGTCCTCCCGCGTGTAGACGATGGGGTACTGACAGCCGTGGGCTTCGGCGAGCCTTGCCTTCTCGTCGCTGCCCACGGTGCCAATCACGGTGGCGCCCAGCGCCCGGGCCCACTGGCACAGGATCAGCCCCACGCCGCCTGCCGCCGCATGCACCAAGATGGTATGCTCCGACCCGAGGCGGAAAGTGCGGCGCACCAGGTATTCCGCTGTCATGCCCTTGAGCATCATGGAGGCGGCCTGCTGGTCACTGATCCCCTCGGGTACCTTCACCACCCGGTCCGCGGGCATGAGCCGCTCTTCCGCGTACGCCCCCAGGGGAGGTGAGGCGTACGCCACCCGATCGCCGGGCTTAAGTTCGGTCACGCCCTCGCCCACCTCCTCCACCACGCCGCACGCCTCCAGCCCGGGCGTGGCGGGGAGGGAGACCGGGTACAACCCGCTGCGATGGTACACATCGATGAAATTGAGCCCGACAGCGGTGTGTCGCAGCCGCACTTCGCCCTTGCCGGGAGAGCCCACCTGGACTTCTTCCCAGCGCAGCACCTCCGGCCCTCCGGTCTCGTAGAAGCGTATCGCGTGCGGCATTCGGCTCTCCTTCACAGAAGATGGACGGCGGTGCAGGCCCTGCGGCGTGGGGGTGTACCCATAGTCGAACGGCGGGAGTATGCTAACGAAAAGCCGTTCGGAACCTCAACCGCGGGCGGGTTGCCCCGGGGATCCTGGCCTCCGCCCGCACCCTTGGCCCAAAGGAGACGATCGATGTTCGTGAGCGGAGGATACGCCATGGAAGAGGAGGAAATCGAAGCAATCAAGCGCAAAATCAAGGAATTGGAGCTGGAACACCGGGACTTGGACGACATTATCAAGCGCTTGTCCCAGGATGCCTACCAGGACGAGTTGCAGCTGCGACGCCTTAAAAAGCGAAAACTTTACCTCAAAGACCATATCGCCCTGCTGGAACGCCGGCTCACCCCGGACATCCCGGCCTAGGAACAAGGCCCACCCACCGAATCTTGTGAAAAGCGCGCTGCCGTCGAGGCGAGCGCGCTTTTTCGTTTTTCCTGCGCGGCGCGGGCCCGCCGCAGGCGTCGCCCTGCGGTAAACTGTGCGCTTCCCAGTCATGCCTGCCGATTCCCCAGAGCTCCAGGTCATCGACGGCCTGCGGCGTCAACTCGCGTTTCTCACCGCCCAGGCCCGAGACAACGAGCAGGTCCTGCGCCGCTTCCAGCAATGTGAGCTGACCCTGATCGGCTCGGTCGGCTTTGCGGCCTTGTTCGAGGGCCTCTTTCACCACACCCGCCGCCTGCTGCGCCTGGCGGGAGTCAGCCTGGTGCTGCTCGACGCGGATTTCGAGTTGAGGCGCAGCCTCGAGGCGCTAGAAGTCGATCCGGCGGAGTTCCCTGGGCTAATCTTTGCGGATGATCTGAGTCGCTTGGAGCGGCTTCTCGGGCCGCGCCGTTCCCCTCGGCTCGGGCCCTTCGAGCCCGCCCTGCACGGCGGACTGTTCTCGGGGGCAGCACCGCGCAGCTGCGCGGTGCTGCCCCTGCTGCGCCAGGAGCACCTGATCGGCGTGCTCACCTTGGGCGCCAGGGAACCCCGGCGCTATACCCCAGGCCTCGGCACTGACTTCCTGATGCACCTGGCGGCGGTGGCGGCCGTGTGCCTGGAGAATGCCACCTATAGTGAACGGTTGAAGCACCTGGGTATCACCGACGCCCTCACCGGTGTCCACAACCGGCGCTACTTTGAAGAGCGGTTGGGGGAAGAAATCGCCCGGGCAGCCCGCAAGGGAGAACCCCTTGCCTGTCTGCTCCTCGATATCGACCGCTTCAAGCACGTCAACGACGCCTACGGACACCAGGAGGGAGACCGGGTCCTGCGGGAAGCGGCCTCCCGCATCAAGCGGGAGTTGCGCTCGACCGATGCCCTGGCCCGCTACGGAGGCGAGGAGTTCGCCGTGCTGCTCGGCGGCACGGACGAGGAGCTCGCCCGTCACATCGCCGAGCGGGTGCGCCGCGCCATCGGCGGCACGCCGTTCCGACTGATGCACGGAGAGGAGATCCGTATTACCCTCTCGGCGGGGGTGGCGGTACTGCGCCCGGGTCCGGGTCCCTCGGAGGGCGCCGCCCGGGACCTGGTCCAGCGGGCGGACCAAGCCCTCTACCACGCCAAGCTGGGCGGCCGGGACCGAGTCTGCAGTGACGACCCGGCCCTTGGCTGAGACACGGCGCCCGTCCGAAGGCGAATACCACCGCCGAAAGGAACGGATGGACGTCCCCCGCCATACCCGGGCGCCAGGTGGTCATAGGGCGGGAAGCCGTTGAGCCGCCCGGCACGGCAAGGCATCTAGAAAAGCGGGCCCTCCGAGTCCTCCCGCCCTGTTCCGGCGGGCAAGCCTCGTTCGCGACCGGACTCAAGGGCAAGCACACGCGCCCAGAACGTCCCTGCTCGGCCCTGCAGAGGACAGCAAACACGGGGTGAAGAAAGAAACGGCCGCGCCATCAGCGGCCCCGTTCAACCCTTCCAGGCCAGCCTCGCGGGGACGGCCGGGGTGCTGAAGCTCGCCGCCTCGTCAGCCATGCGCCGGCCCATTGTCTCCCGGATCTCGGCCCGGCGTCGTGTATCCGGCTTGGCCGGCCCACCCGCCAGCCTCTTTTAGGCACCTGCGCGCAATGTTCACTGAATATTCTTGAAGCATGACGCCTAGGCAGATCTTCCCAGGACTCGCCCCCAAGCCAGCGTGGCGGTCCTTCCAGGCAGCGAACAGGGTTTCCTAGACAAAATTCGCCACCTGCTCTTCAATTTTTTCCATGACGGAAACATAATATAGGTGCGCATTTTCGTGCGGGCCACCCCGCTTGATGGGGCTTCCTCGGAGGATCTTTGTCCGGTAGGGGTTGGGTCACGGAGAACCCGGTGCGGGAGGGGTCCTAGTCTCTCCCAAGCGCTACCTCAGCCGGCTCCGCCAGGCGAGCCAAGCACGGTGCGCGCCCGCTCAGTCGGGTTTTCATCCCGAAGACATAACTTTGACGAAAGGAGAAGTCACGTGAAAAACCTTGCTTCAGCGAGAAATCCGATCCTGACCACAGGCCGTGTCCTCGCCAGAGGCCTCATCCTGGCCGCCGGACTCGGCCTCGGCGCTACCGGTTTCGCCGCCGAGGACAAGCCGTTGACGCCTCAGCAGCAGCGCATGGCGGAGTGCTCCAAGGAAGCGAAAGCCAAAGGGCTGTCCGGGGATGCACGTAAAGACTTCATGCGCGAGTGCCTGAAGGCCGGCAAGCCCGCCGCCTCCCGAGGCGCGTCCAGCTGATCTCTGCTCCCAGGACCGCCTGTCAGAAAGGGAGGGCAAGCCTACCGGCGGTCCTCCCTTCTGCGGCGCTCAGTAGCGCAGGTACACCTGCACGTCACCCTTGTCGTCGAAGGTGTAGACGTTGTAGGGCTGAGGATCGGGCCCCTCCATGCCCGGTGACCCCACCGGCATCCCGGGCACGGCCAGGCCTTTGACCGGGGGCCGCTCCTGGAGCAGCCGCTTGACCGCCTCTGCCGGCACGTGACCCTCCAGCACATAGCCGTCTACGACGGCGGTATGGCACGACGCGAGGTAGGGGCGCACCCCATAACGGGCCTTGATCTCGGACAGATCCACCACGTCCCGGGAGCTCACCTGGAAGCCGTTCTGTTGCAGGTGCTCGATCCACTTAACGCAACAGCCGCAGTGGGGATTTTTGTAAACCGTGACTTCGCCCGCCGCGTGCGCGCCGGGCGAAGCGACCAGCGCAGCCACCAGCAGGCCCTCGCGCAACCGGCGCATCATGGCGTTCGAGCTCCTCGTCAGGCTTGCCGTTCAACGCTCGCCCCGACCAGGCCCTCATGAAACGCCACCCGCACCCGGCCAGCGCAAGCTTTGCTATTGTAAGGGTCAACGCCGATCCCGGCACCTGTCAACCCTTGCCTCAAGAGACCCGATGGCCCTGCCCCCGCCCGCCGAACTGGGCATGCCCCTGGAGGAGATCGACACTCCGGCCCTCCTAGTCGACCTGGACCCTTTCGAGCGCAATCTGCGCCGTATGGCGGATTCCCTCCGGGACCTGCCCGTGCGGCTGCGCCCCCACGCCAAGAGCCACAAGTGCCCGGAGATCGCCCGCCGGCAGATCGCCCTCGGAGCAGTGGGGGTATGTTGCCAGAAGGTGAGCGAGGCGGAAGCCCTGGTGGAAGGGGGCATCGCCGACGTGCTGGTGTCCAACGAAGTGGTCGGCCGACGCAAGCTGGAGCGGCTCGCGGCCCTCGCCCGCCGGGCTCGGGTGGCGGTATGCGTGGACGATGCCGGCAACGTAGACGAGCTGGACGCTGCCGCCCGGTGGGCGGGTGTGGAGCTGGACGTGCTGGTGGAGATCGATGTGGGGGCGGGGCGCTGTGGCGTCCCCCCGGGTCCGCCCGCCCTCGCCCTGGCCCAGCGGGTGCGGGCGCGGGAGCACTTGCGCTTCGCCGGACTACAGGCTTATCAGGGGGCGGCCCAACACCTGCGGGAGGGCGCGGCTCGGCGCGCTGCCATCGCCACTGCCGTGGACCACGTGCGGGCAACGGTCCGCTTGCTGGAAGATCACAACATCCCCTGTCCCTGGGTGAGCGGCGGCGGCACCGGTACCTATCTGCTGGAGGCCGCTAGCGGCGCTTACCGGGAAGTGCAGCCAGGTTCCTACGTCTTCATGGACGCGGACTACGCCAGGAACCTGCCGGCGCCGGAAGCCTCGCCCTCCTTCGAGCTAAGTCTTTTCGTGCTGGCGACGGTCATGAGCCGACCCACCGCCTCCCGGGCGGTGGTGGACGCCGGCTTGAAAGCCTTCAGCGTGGATTCGGGCCTGCCCGAGGTTCACGGCCGCCCAGGGCTCGCCTATGTCCGGGCCATGGACGAGCATGGGATGCTGGAAGCCGCTGCCGGAGTGCAGTTGCCGGCCTTGGGGGAAAAGCTCCTCCTGGTGCCGGGCCATTGCGACCCCACCGTCAACCTTCACGATTGGTACGTGGCCGTTCGACGCGGGCGGGTCGAAGCCCTGTGGCCCATCACCGCCCGGGGCGCGGTCTGGTAAAGAATCCCCAGGGAAAACTTCGCCTCTCTTGCCGTGGTCGAATTGGATGTCTGGGCAAGAAAGCGAAAGGAGGGGAAGTCATGAAAAAAGCCGTTGTCGCCCTGTCGCTGCTCCTCGTCACCGGAAGCGCCCTGGCCTTCGCACAGGGCCCTGAAGAGTACTACAAGCGCCGGGCCCACCAGTACATGGCTCTGTTCGAGCAATACGATGGCAATCGGGACGGGCGCATCACCCGCAGCGATATCCTGGGGCACATTGAACTGCAGGCCCGCTTCAATGACATTGACACCAACCGGGACGGCTATATCACCCGGGAAGAGATGCAAGCCTACGTGGATCGGCAGTACCTGTCCCACATCGCGACAGGCAAGTGACCGGCGCCTCAAAAAAGAAAAGCGGGACTCGATCCCGCTTTTCTTTCATGGCCCGCGAAGACTCGTTTCAGACGCTGAAGCTCTCGCCGCAGCCGCACTCGTCCTTGACGTTGGGATTACGGAAAGTGAAGCGTTCGTTCAAGCCTTCCCGGGTGAAATCCACTTCCGTGCCGTCAAGGAAGGGCAGGCTCTTGGCATCCACCAGTACCTTGACCCCGTGGCTCTCGAACAAGGTATCTCCTTCCCTCACCTCGTCGGCAAACTCGACTTTGTAGGCGTAGCCAGAGCAGCCGGCCGTGCGCACGCCCAGCCTCAAACCCAGCCCCCGGCCGCGCTTTTCCAAGAAATTACGAACATGTTTCGCCGCTGTTTCGGTCAACGTCACTGCCATCGCATTTGCTCCTTGCCGTCGACGTGCCCCATTGTAGCGCCATCTCCCTGGGGGCGTCACCGCGCCCTCAGAGGGCAAGGGCGCTCAGGCGCCGCAGCCGGGCCACCACCCCGCCCAGGGCCTGCAGGAAGGCGTCCACCTGGGCCGGGGTATTGCCGCGCCCCAGGCTCACCCGCACCGCCCCCCGGGCGAGCTCGGGAGCGACCCCCATGGCGAGGAGCACCTCGCTCGGACCCGTTTTGAGGCTGGAGCAGGCGGAGCCGCTCGCTACGCAAAAGCCCAGCCGGTCGAGCTCGATCACCAGCGTTTCGCCCTCGATGCCTTCGAAGGCAAAATAACTCGTGTTGGGAATGCGGACGGCATCCGCGCCGAAGATCACGGCCCCGAGGCGCGCCACACCCCGCTCCAGCTGCTCCCGCAGGCAAGCAAGGCGCTCGGCGTCCTCCCGCCAGCGGGCCCTGGCGAGCTCGCAGGCGAGCCCCATCCCCACGATGGCGGGCACGTTTTCCGTGCCTGCCCGCATCCCCCCTTCATGACCTCCACCGCTGATCAGCCCCCTCACCGACACTCGCTTGTCCAGCACCAAAGCCGCTGCCCCCTTGGGGCCGTAGACCTTGTGGGCCGATACCGTCAGCGCATGCACGCGCAGCGCCCGGAAATCCACCTCCATTTTCCCGAGGGCCTGTACCGCATCGCTATGCACCCAGGCGCCTGCTTCTCGGCCCCGTTGCGCGATCCGTGCCACGTCCTGAATCACCCCGGTCTCGTTGTTGGCCAGCATCACCGACACGATCCCGGTAGGACGCGTGAGCGCCGCCTCGTAATCGTCCAGATCAAGCCGCCCCTCGCCGTCCACGGCGATCCGGCGGCATTCCCATCCCTGGCGAGTTAGCTCTTGGGCAGGCTTCGCCACGCAGGGATGCTCCACCGCCGACACGAGGATCTGAGAGGGTTTCAGGAAAGCCGCCGCGCCCTTGATGAACAGATTGTTGGCTTCTGAGCCGCCGCTCACGAACACCACCTGGGACGGTTGTGCGCCCACTGCTTCTGCCACCTGCTCCCGTGCCCGGTCCACCGCCTTGCGCGCTCGGGTGCCCAGTTCATGACGACTGGAGGCGTTGCCGAAGTCTGCGCGCAAGTAAGGCAGCATCGCCTCCAGTACCCGCTCGTCCAGCGGCGTGGTGGCGTTATGATCGAGATAGACGGGATCCACGGCAGCAGGGCTTAGACCGAAACCGCCGGCTCGGGGTGGGTCTTACCACTCGCCTTGCGCTGATCTTTCAGGACCGCGACGCGCTCCTCGCGCTGCTTCGCCACCAGTTGGGCGAGGCTCACCGAGGACAGATACTCATAGATTCTCTCGTTTAACCCGGCCCAGAGATCGTGGGTCATGCAGCGCTCACCATCCCTGCAGTCCTCCTTCCCGCCGCACAAGGTAGCGTCGATCGGCTCATCCACCGCCAGGATGATGTCGGCCACGGAGACCTCGGTCATGGGCCGGGCGAGCCGGTAACCGCCCCCGGGCCCGCGCACGCTCTGCACCAGCCCGTGGCGCCGCAGCTTGCTGAAAAGCTGCTCCAGGTAAGAGAGGGAAATCTTTTGCCGCTCGCTGATCTCAGCAAGGGGGGTGGGCTTCACCCCCCCCTGAAGCCCCAGGTCGATCATGGCGGTCAGCGCAAAACGTCCTTTGGTGGTCAGTCTCATCCCGGCCGTCCCTTTTTTCCCGGCGTGTCTGCTCAGAACTCAACCCATTGAAAATACTAATAATCATCTTAAGATAAAATACACTAGCAATTTAGTCAACTATTTTGTTCAAATAAGCGGCATCGAACTTGTCCTCCAGGGCCTTGAGCTCGTCCACTCGGGCGCCTAGTCGGTCCAGCGCTTCGATGATCTTGTTGAGCCGCTGGTCGGTCACCACCGTATGGTCGAGCAAGCCGTGGATCGCCTTGACGATGGGATCGTCCATGTCCTCGCTGATGGCGTAGGCGGAAAAGCCCATCTGCTCTGCTTGGCGCTCGCGGGCGTCCTTGCGCGAATCGTCCACTAGGCGGGCGGGGATCCCCACAGCAGTCGCGCCAGGCGGCACATCCTTGACCACCACCGCGTTGGAGCCGATCTTGGCGCCGTCGCCGATGGTGATTGGGCCGAGCACCTTGGCGCCGGCGCCGATCACCACCCCCTTGCCCAGAGTGGGATGGCGCTTGCCCTTGTTCCACGTCGTGCCGCCCAGGGTGACGCCGTGGTAGAGGGTGCAGTCGTCGCCGATCTCGGCGGTCTCCCCGATCACTACGCCCATGCCGTGGTCGATGAAGAGGCGCCGACCGATACGTGCCCCCGGATGAATTTCAATGCCAGTCAGCCAGCGGCCGATGTGGGAGATGAAACGCGCCAGCCACTTGAAGCCCATGAGCCATAGCCGATGACTGACGCGATGAATGACGATGGCATGAAAACCGGGATAGCAAGTAATTACCTCCCAGGCGTTTCGCGCGGCCGGGTCGCGGTGAAAAACGCTGTCGATGTCTTCTCGAAGTCGGTCGAACATGCGGATATCCTTGAATCGCTGTACGAGTATCCATTTCCCCACCAATTCGGTCAAGAATTCGGTCACGGCTCGTACATCGCCCGAACCGCCCCGGTCGCCGATCAATCAACGCGCTTGTCATTGTCTGTCTACCGCCTTGAGGATGCCGCGCAAAAGGTTTACTTCCTCCCTTTCCAGTCTGGCGCGATCGAAAATGCGCCGCAGGCGGCGCATCGACCGCTGCGAGCGCTGCGGCGCCAGGAAGCCCACAGCGACAAGGGTGCGCTCCAAGTGGGCGTAGAAATGCTCCATGTCCTCGTGGCGCGCCATCTCCCGCAAATGCGCCCTCCCGCTCCCCGCTTGAGGCAAGGCCATACGCAGCTCGTAGCACATGACTTGCACGGCAGCCGCCAGGTTGAGGGAGTTGTAGAGGGGATTTCCAGGAATATGCACCAGCATGCGGCAGCGCTGCAATTCCTCCCGTGTGAGCCCGTTCGCTTCGTTGCCAAACACTACCGCCACCGGCCCCGCCTGAGCGGCGTCGAGCAGTTCCGGCGCAGCTTCCCGGGGCGTCAATGGCTGCGGCGCGAGCTCTCGGTGGCGGGCGGTAAGCCCTGCCGCTAGCACGGTGCCCGCCAGTGCCTCGTCGAGGCTATCCCATTGCCGAGCCTCCTCCAGTACGTCGGCTGCCGCTGCGGCCATGGCGGTTGCCTCCGGATCGGGAAAGCGCCGGGGGCGCACCAGGTAGAGCGCCGTAAGCCCCATGGTCTTCATCGCCCGCGCCGCGGCGCCGATGTTGCCTGGGTGGCTCGTGCCCACGAGCACCACGCGCACCCTCTGCAGGGGGTCGGGTTTATTCACTGGGGGAATCGCACTAAAATGCGCGGATTCTTTCGAGACCCGTCAACAGCGTCCCATGCATCCCATGCTGAATACCGCCGTCAAGGCGGCGAGGCGCGCCGGCAATATCATCCTGCGCGCCGCCCGGGATCTGGATCTAGTAAAGGTCAGCGCCAAGGGATACAACGATTTCGTCTCGGAGGTGGACCGTGCGGCCGAAGAAGCCATCATCGAGGTTTTGCGCAAGGCCTATCCGGATCATGCCATTTTAGCAGAGGAAAGCGGTGACCATGGGCGTTCGCCCTATCAGTGGATCGTGGACCCCCTGGACGGTACCACCAACTTCCTCCACGGCATGCCCCAGTACGCGGTGTCGATCGCCCTCATGCACAAGGGAACGCTCACTCAGGCCGTCGTCTACGACCCCATCCGCAACGATCTGTTCACCGCCAGCCGGGGGGCCGGCGCTTACCTGAACGACCGACGCATCCGGGTGAGCAAGCGAGCGAGCCTAGAGGGGGCATTGATCGGCACCGGCTTCCCCTATGGCCACAAAGCCCACGTCGACGCCTATCTCGCCATGCTGCGGGACGTGATGACCGTCGCGGCGGGGGTACGGCGGCCGGGCGCGGCGTCCCTCGATCTCGCTTACGTGGCCGCCGGCTGGTACGACGGCTTCTGGGAGCTGGGATTGTCTGCCTGGGACATGGCGGCCGGGTGCCTTCTCATCACCGAAGCGGGCGGCCTGGTGGGCGACCTGACAGGGGAACCCCGTCACCTGGAGAGCGGCCATATCGTTGCCGGCAATCCTAAGGTATTCGTCGAGCTGCTCAAGGTGATCGCGCCCCACCTCACCGAGAAGCTGAAGAACCCCTGATCCCCAACGCCGGTCCCGGCAGCCCCGGTCCCTCCGCTTCCCATGAAGCTCGACGACCTCTCCCGCCATACGCCAGTCATGCAGCAGTACCTGCGCATTAAGGCGCAGCATCGCGATGCGCTGCTGTTCTATCGCATGGGTGACTTCTACGAGCTGTTCTACGAGGACGCGGAGAAGGCGGCGAGGCTACTCGACATTACCCTCACTCGGCGAGGGGCTTCCGCGGGCGAGCCGATTCCCATGGCGGGGGTGCCCGTGCACACGGCGGAGCAGTACCTGGCCAAGCTCTTGCGGCTAGGGGAATCGGTGGCCATTTGCGAGCAAGTGGGGGATCCGGAGACCACCCGCGGCCCGGTGGAGCGGCGGGTGGTGCGCATCCTCACCCCCGGCACCCTCACCGACGCAGGCCTGCTGGACGAACGTGCCGAGAGCGTGCTCCTCGCCGCCACCTGGGAACGCCGGCGCATGGGGCTCGCTTGGCTCAATCTGGCCGCCGGGAGACTGCGGGTCATGGAGATCGAACCCGCCGCTCTCGGCGCCGAGCTGGAGCGGATCCGGCCAGCGGAGATCCTGCTGCCGGAAAGCCTGCAGCATCCCGCTTTGGAATCCCGTCCCATCGCGCTCAAGCGGCTGCCCGACTGGCAGTTCGATCGCTCCACCGCCCAGGACTTGCTCGCCCGCCATTTCGGCACCCGCGATCTCTCGGGATTTGGTTGCGATGAGCTGCCCCTCGCCGTTGCCGCCGCCGGCGCCCTGCTTGAGTACGCCCGGCTCACGCAGGGGGCCGCCCTCACGCACCTGCAGGGCATCACCGTGGAGCGGGCCGCCGATTTCGTGCGCCTCGATGCCACGACCCGGCGCAACCTGGAGATCAGCGAGACCTTGCGCGCAGAGCCGGCGCCCACCCTCCTTTCGGTGCTGGACACCTGCGCGACCAGCATGGGAAGCCGCCTATTGCGCCACTGGCTGCACCACCCCCTGCGCCTGCGAGGCCCCCGGGAGCAGCGGCTGCAGGCGATCGCCGAGTTGGCGGGGGAGGCACGCGAACGTTGCACCGCCCTGCGCGCCGAGCTCAGGTCCGTTGCCGACCTGGAGCGCATCGCTGCTCGCATTGCCCTGGGGAGCGCTCGTCCCCGGGATCTGGCCGCGCTGCGGGACAGCCTTTGCCGTCTCGACACCCTCAAGGCGCTGCTAGCGTCGCTGCAGGCCGCGCGGCTTGGCGAGATCCGATCGGCGCTCGCTCTACCCGAAGAGGTGGTTGACCGGCTCAAGCATGCCATCAAGGAGGTACCCGCGGCTTTCTTGCGCGATGGAGGCGTGATCGCCGACGGCTACGATCCACAGCTCGATGAACTGCGGAGCATCCAGACCCATTGCGGCGAATTCCTGCTGGCCATGGAGGCTCGGGAGCGGGCGCGCACGGGAATTGCGAATCTCAGGGTGGAATACAACAAGGTCCACGGCTTCTACATCGAGGTGTCCCGAGCCCAGAGCGACAAAGTGCCAGAGGATTACCGTCGGCGCCAAACCCTCAAGAACGCCGAGCGCTACATTACCCCAGAGCTCAAGCGCTTCGAAGAAAAGACCCTCTCCGCCCAGGAGCGGGCCCTGGCGCGGGAGCGGGAACTGTACGATGAGCTGCTTGTCTGGCTGCGCGGGCATGTGCCCCGACTCCAGGACATCGCCCGGGCCGTGGCGGAGCTAGACGTCCTTGCCGCCCTGGCGGAGCGCGCTGTGACCCTGGACTACTGCGCTCCGGAGTACACGGAAGAGCCGGTCATCGAGATCGAGGCAGGACGCCATCCGGTGGTGGAGCGGGCAACGGCGGACTTCATTCCCAACGACACTCGCCTGGGTCCTGGGCGCAGGCTCCTGGTGATCACGGGCCCCAACATGGGAGGTAAGTCCACCTACATGCGGCAAGTGGCGCTCATCGTGCTTCTCGCCTGCTGTGGCAGCTTTGTCCCGGCGAGCCGGGCGATGATTGGGCCAGTGGACCAGATCTTCACCCGCATCGGTGCCGCCGACGACCTGGCCGGGGGACGTTCCACCTTCATGGTGGAAATGACCGAAGCGGCCAATATCCTGCACAACGCCACGGAAGCGAGCCTGGTACTCATGGACGAGGTGGGCCGCGGCACGTCCACCTTTGACGGCCTCGCCCTCGCTTGGGCCATTGCCTGCCATCTCCTCACCGTCAACCGCAGCCACACCTTGTTCGCCACGCACTACTTCGAGCTGACCCGGCTCGCTGGGCTCTATCCGGAGGCCGCCAACGTGCATCTGGGGGCAGTGGAGCATGGCGACAAGGTGGTCTTTCTCCACACGGTGAACGAGGGGCCC
Organism: Pelomicrobium sp.; assembly: GCF_036803785.1. NCBI lineage: Bacteria > Pseudomonadati > Pseudomonadota > Hydrogenophilia > Pelomicrobium > Pelomicrobium sp. Next base: position 14,475 of record NZ_DAIRTR010000073.1, read on the forward strand.
GCGAGCCAGAGCTACGGGTTGCAGGTGGCAGCCCTTGCCGGTGTCCCGGCGCGGGTGATTGCCCACGCGCGCAAACAACTCCATTGGCTGGAAACCCAGGGATTGACTCGGTCGCGGCAGGGAGATCTATTCGCGCCGCCGATCGAGGCGCCGGCGGAACCCCCACTTCACCCAGCCCTCGACGCCCTTAAGGCGCTGGAGCCGGATGACTTATCACCCCGGGAGGCGCTGGAAAAACTCTACGAGCTCAAGCGCCTGAGCGGGGCATGAGTATGCGGCCGGGCGTGCGGAAAGCGCTCCCTCTAGGCGCAGGGAAGCCAGGCGGATGGATCGCGGGTCGACGAGGCACTCGCCACTGACCGCGGCCCTAATCCCGGCCGCCTTCAGTGGTGCCCGTGGGGGCCGTGGACGTGTCCGTGGGCGAGCTCTTCCGGGGTGGCCGGCCGCACGTCGGTCACCTGGCAGTCGAAGCGCAGCCGCATGCCAGCCAGAGGGTGGTTGCCGTCCACCACCACCTTGTCCTCAGCCACCTCGGTCACGGTGAAGATGTGCACCTCCCCCGACTGCTCGCCCCGGCCCTCGAACTGCATGCCCACCCGCACCTCGGCCGGAAACAGGGCCCGATCCTCCACCCGTACCAGAGCAGCGTCGTATTCCCCAAAGGCGTTTTCCGGCTCCATGGTGACAGAGCATTGATCCCCAGGCTGCTTACCCTCGAGGGCATCCTCCACCAAGGGAAAGATGCCATGGTAGCCCCCATGCAGGTAGGAGACCGGCTGCTGGGATTCCTCGATCAGGTTGCCCTGGCCGTCGAACAGCCTGTAGGTGAGGGTGACGACGGTGTTTTTTGCGACGATCATGACGATGTTCCTTTCGTTCATTGAGCCGGATGACGAACCTACCTGGCCCAGCCCGGATGTTCCTAGCCCAACGCCGCTGCCTCCGAGAGGCGTCTTGATGAGATATCCGGGCTAGACGACAAGGTACCGTCAAAGGGTCCTGCCGCGCAACCGTCGCCCGTTATCGCTTAGGAGCGCCTTCTTGAAATAGGGGAGCCGGCTTTGGCGCCAAGCTGCTTGACCAGTCCCAGCACCGCTTGGGCGTGGCCTTTGGGGTTTACCCCGTAGAGGGCATGGCGGACGATGCCTTTCTTGTCGATGATGAACGTGGAGCGGCACACGATCAGCCGGCGCTTGCCCTCCACCTCTTTTTCCTGAAGCACGCCATAGCGGCGGCACACCTCGCCGTCGGTGTCGGAAAGGAGCTGGATGGACAGCCCGTGCTTGTCGCGGAAGGAGCCATGGCTGATGCAGTCATCCCGGCTCACCCCCAGCACCACGGTGTCCCAGCGCTTGAATTCCTCCTCCAAATCGCTGAAGTCGATCGCCTGCATGGTGCACGCCGGGGTATCGTCCTTAGGGTAAAAGTACAGCACCACGTTCTTCTTGCCACGAAACGCCGACAACCGCACCATCGCCATGTCGGCGTCGGGAAGATCGAATTCCGGCGCGGCTTGGCCGACTTGAATCATGACGGGCGCTGCATCCATCGTCGAGGAGAAATTGCGAGGCCATTCTAACGTATTTGTCTCACGGCACAATGTGCGATCGAGCCGATCGCCCATTTCCTTTGACAGCGAACAATGCAACTCCCTGTCAAAACCTCAAGAAGCAAATACAAATGATGT